>DATCKI010000237.1:0-5400 GCA_036562365.1 Bacteroidia bacterium
CCCAAATAAAACCACCTACTATATTATAGGTAATAAATTTGCCATAATGCATTTTACCAATACCAGCAACAAATGGGGCAAAAGTTCTAACGATAGGTACAAAACGAGCTAAAATAATCGTTTTAGGACCATATTTTTCGTAGAAATTATGCGTTTTCTCCATATGTTTTTCTTTGACAAGGTTCTTACCTCTAAATTTAAATTGGAGCATTTTTTCTCCAAAATATTTTCCAATTAGGTAATTTACAGTGTCTCCTAAAACCGCAGCAATAAATAGCAAAACTAGTAACATTGCAAGGTTTAATTCACCTGTAGCGGCAAATGTACCTACTGCAAATAAAAGTGAATCGCCCGGTAAGAATGGCCAAATAACAAGTCCTGTCTCAATAAAGATGATTAGAAAAAGGATTAAATACGTCCAATTTTGGTAGTCAGTTATAATTTGACGTAAATGATCATCTAAATGAAGGAAAAAATCTATGAAACTCTTAATAACTTCCATTTAAACAACTATAAAACATCAATACTAGGATCTATGGTATTTTTCCATGCCATAATTCCACCTTCCAAATTATACAAATTGCTATAACCTAATTCCGTTTCAAGGTAATTGCAAACACTACCGCTTCTTCCACCAGATTTGCAGTGAATCACTACATCTTCATCAGCAGGAATTTCGGAAATTCGCTGTAAAACTTCCCCCATAGGGATAGAAACTCCGTTGATATGACCTGTTTGATATTCAAGAGGTTCTCTAACGTCGATAAGTTTAAATTGCTTACCGGAATCCATCCAGGATTTTAATTCAGTAACATTAATAGATTTCATAACCAATTATTCTTCATCTTCATTTAAATCTTTTTCCATTTCGGCTTCGTAGCCTTCTTCGTTGAACTGTAAGAATTCCTTTTTAAGGGTATCTGGCAAGTTTTCGAAGAAAGTATCGCCACGTAAACCGAGGCGAAGAGCTTCTAAAGAAATTATTTCATCTGGTGCAATATTACCTAAATTTACATTAGCACCTAATAATTTAATAAAATACACTTGTTGAGCCTTATTTGGAGCTTCCCAAATAATTTTATCGCCATCAACAACGGATAAAATTTGACGAATTAATTGCACATGCGGTTTACCACCAGGGCGATATATACCTACGGTTCCACTTTCACGAGCTTCAGCAATTACTTTATAAGCACCTGCTTCAAGCTCCATTTGCATTAATTTTTTCCACTTTTGTGGAGCAATAAATATTCCAGAATCTTTAGATCCCACCTCCGATAAAACTCTAAAGTCTTTAGCTAAATCGCTAATATATTTTGCTTTATCTTCAGGTTTTAGATAAATACTACCATCAGAAACCTCAGCAGTGTCAATTTTTAACGATTTCAATAATTTTTTATAGTCGTTAAACTTATTACGTACGATACAAGCTTCGAAGAAAGTACCACCTAAATAAGGCTCTAATCCGTGAGATTTGTATAATTTAATTTTGTCTTCTAAACGACCAGTAGCCATCGAGGTTCCAAAACCTAATTTTACGAAATCTATATGTTTTCCAGCTACTTCAATCATATCTTCAGCAGCTCTTAGACCTAAGCCTTTATCCATCACCATTGAGATACCTTTTTCTCTTGGTTTCTCTGGTCGCTCTGGGATGTACGGTAATTTAATTTTCATCTGTTATAATTCTAAGAATAATATTTTGGATTTCACTATTGTTTCTTAATTCAGGAAGATATGTAAATAACTCCTTATGAATCATTTCAACATTCATTTGAGCTGCCATTTCTATCAATGCATAAGCAGTCAAATATGAACCATTCAAATATTCATAAGCTCCGTATCTATAGTACAATTCAGGTATTTCTCCTAGTACCTTCACCGCCTCTTCCATCATAGCAAGTGCCGATTCTATATCGCCTGTTTGTACATATAAATCTGAATAATTCAGCCATAAATCTATTACGGTATTATCGATAGATTCGGCTCTTTTATATGCGTCGAAAGCTGCGTCGTATTGACCAGTATCTTTCTTTATATCTCCTAAGGTAATAAATGCATCAACATTATTAGGTTCTAGGCGTAATGCTTTCTTTACATAGCTTAATGCTTCTTCAAAACTACCCAATTTATAGGTAATTACCCCAATGCTTAACCAAGCATCAGAGAAATTTGGGTCTAATTGAGCAGCATTTCTGTAATATTTTAAAGCATTTGTCCATTGTGC
Organism: Bacteroidia bacterium; assembly: GCA_036562365.1. Classification (GTDB taxonomy): domain Bacteria; phylum Bacteroidota; class Bacteroidia; order CAIKAF01; family CAIKAF01; genus JACVCJ01. The sequence continues at coordinate 2,228 of DATCKI010000237.1, forward strand.
CAAATTCTCATAACACTCGCCTAACATATAATTTGCAGAAGCATTATGACGTATATCTTCTCCCAATTCAGTTATTACGCTAATAGCTTGCACATAATCATCTTGCGCCATGTACAACTCAGCTTTTTGGAAATAAGCTTCCGTAAAACTTGCGTCGATAACTATAGCAAAATCGAAAGCTTCAATAGCCTCTTCTACTCTATCTAAATCTGATAATGCAATACCAGAATAGAACCAAGCTGTTTGATTATAAGCGTCTTTTTCTATTTGTTTTTGATATAATTTATATGCATGCTCAACATCTTCTAATACTTGAGTTGCAAATAAAATATCCAAATAAATTAAATCGTTATACGGATTTACATCTAAGGCAATTTCTAAGTATTCTAAAGCTTTTTGGTAATTAGAGTGACTTAAATATTCACCTGCAATATCCATATACACATAATCGTGCTCTTCTTTATCCATATATTGCAGAGCACTCAAATAGCATTCTACAGCCTTATCCATTTCTCCTTTATCAGAGCAGGCCTCGGCCATAAGCAAGTATAAATCTGGATTATTGGGTTCTAAATGCAATAATTTTTCCAGCAATTCAATAGCTTTTTCGAACTTTTTTCGGCGCATTAAAATCTGCGCTTGACGCATCTTTAATTCACTAGAATAAGGATGTTGGTCTTGTGCTATACTTAAAACCTTCTCGGCTTTACTAATCTTATTTTTTGCATAATAGTGATCAAAAATTTCTTCGAATTGCTCCAAATCGAAAAATTCAACCCTATTTTCTTTTATCATTGCTTCATATTGCTCTAATACTGAAGCAAATTGTTCATCATTTCTTTCATATTCCTCGCTCATCTTTATCCTCCTTTCAACACGTAATCATAAATTCGTGTAGTACAAAGTTATGAAAAAAGAAAAGCCATATGCATATGACTTTAGTAGTTATAAACATGCTATGAACATAACTTTTCTCTTTAAAACGCTTATACTTTCGACATAATCATACCTTTGTGTTTATAAAATTTAAAGCTTAAGAATTTATAAATATGACATTAATTACTTCCATTTCTGGTATTCGTGGAACTATTGGTGGGAAAGTTCAAGATAATTTAACTCCAATTGATGCCGTTACTTATACTGCTGCTTTTGCCCAATTATTAATTAACGAAAATCCGGACCAAAAATTGCGCGTTGTCGTTGGTCGCGACGGACGTATGAGCGGCGAAGCTCTTATTGCCCTGGTCAACCAAACCCTCGTTTTCAGTGGTATTGAAGTGATAAACCTTGACCTTAGTACCACCCCTAGCGTGGAAATGGCCGTTCCTCATTTTAAAGCTTCTGGCGGTATTATTCTTACTGCTAGTCATAACCCCAAAGAATGGAACGCCCTTAAACTTCTTAATTCTAAAGGAGAATTTATCTCCGCCAATCAAGGTCAAGAACTCCTTAGAATAGCTAATGAAAAAGAATTTAGCTTCGCTAATGTTGATAATTTAGGTAGTATCACTCATATCCAAGGAGGCTTTATTCATGAACATATTCAACAAATTTTAGCCTTACCTTACTTAAATAGCAACGCTATTAAAGCCAAGAATTTTAAAATTGTTGTAGACGGTATTAATTCTACCGGAGCTATGGCTGTACCAGCACTTTTAAAAGCGTTAGGAGTTCAAAATGTGGAGGTTATTAATGCCGAAATTACCGGAAATTTTGCTCATAACCCTGAACCTCTTGCAGCTCACTTAGTCGACATTAGCAATAAGGTAAAAGAATCAAAAGCTCACTTTGGAATTGTTGTTGACCCTGACGTTGATCGTCTTGCTTTTGTATGCGAAGATGGATCAATGTTTGGTGAAGAATATACTCTGGTTGCAGCTGCCGATTTTGTGCTGAGCAAAAAAGGAGGTAATACCGTTTCAAATATGTCGAGTACTCGCGCCCTACGCGATATTACTGAAAAAGCTGGTTTCGAATATCAAGCATCTGCCGTAGGCGAAGTAAATGTGGTTGAAAAAATGAAAGCTATTAATGCTGTAATTGGTGGCGAAGGAAATGGTGGGGTGATTTTACCTGAACTTCATTACGGTCGTGATGCCCTCGCTGGTATTGCTCTTGTCTTAAATTTATTAGCCGAAAAAGATGTAAAAATGTCGGAATTGAGAGATTCGTACCCATTCTATACAATTTCTAAAAATAAAATTGAATTAAAAGCTGGTATGGATGTGGATGGCATTTTAATGCAAATGCGCGATAAATATGCCGCACAACCTCATAGCACCATCGACGGTCTAAAAATTGAATTTGGTAATGAATGGGTGCATTTACGTAAGTCGAATACTGAACCTATAATCCGTATTTATTCTGAAAGTACAAGTGCTGAATCGGCAGATAAATTGGCGCTAAGGTTTGTAGATGAATTGAAGGAATTAGCATTCTAAAGTATAGCTTGATAGCTAAAAATGAAATATATAAAACACAAAATAGGCCTCAATTTCTTGAGGCCTTTTTTTCATTATTTTCTTAAATAATCATGGAAATAATTCGCAATTTTTGTATTCAAGTGAACTCTATCTTTCCCTGAAACATTGTGTTTATGATCTGGATATAAGAAGTAATCAACTTGCTTACCATTTTTAATACAAGCATTAATGAATTCCATGCTATGTTGCATTACAACTACATCGTCTTGTGCACCATGAATCACCAATAATTTTGAATTTAATTTATCAGCTTTCTTAATCACAGAAGTTTTTTCATATCCTTCAGGATTTTCTTGTGGAGTATCCATATATCGCTCTCCATACATAATCTCATAATATTTCCAATCACAAACTGGACCACCAGCTACACCTACCTTAAATACCTCTGGATATTCAAGAAGCAATGAAATAGTCATAAATCCACCATAACTCCAACCATACACGCCAATACGTTCAGCATCTACAAACGACTTATCCTTCATAAATTCAATCCCTTTCATTTGATCGGCCATTTCATTTACCCCTAATTGGCGGTGAATCACATGTTCGAAGTCTTTACCACGAGCATCAGAACCTCTATTATCAAGCGTAAACATAATATAACCTTGTTGTGCCATGTGTATATCCCAAAGAGGAGCTCCACCATTCAATGAGTTAGTAATCATTTGAGCATGTGGCCCTCCATAAACA
>DATCKI010000131.1:0-6057 GCA_036562365.1 Bacteroidia bacterium
ACGTGCATCTTCCGTTGAAACGAGAGCATCAATCAACTTAGGAGATATTTCATCATAATCTACCGTAGTTCTGTTTTGAATATAGTATTTACCCAAAACTTTACCATCGGCAGAGTATATAATGGTAGCACGACTATAAGAAGGGTTTTCTAACTGATCAAAGTTTGGGAGAGTTCCAAATACCCCTAAGCCTGCTAAGGTTAAACCGAGCAGTAAAGCAAGCAAGGGGCTAAAAGCCAATAACCATATAATTTTTTTAGAACTTTTCTTAGCCATACTATTATTTGTTGTTGGTTGCTTTTTCTACTCGCAAACCTATATTACTAATATGAGGTAACACTTTATTATCTGTACGCATTAAATGTTCGAAAGTAAAGTTATATGTTCCATTATAAGGGAATTTAACCGGACCTCTTTTATTCATAAAAAAGGCATTTTCGCACATTCCACTACTACATTTACCTAGCTCTCTACCATTTTCGTCGCTTAAGAACAGGTTCATACTATCTAATGACACACTACCGTCTGGATATTGTGTTTGCACACTAACCCATACATTTCGATATGGATAATCTTTGTGATTACGAACGTGAAATATCAAATTATAAGCAGCAGCAGTATCGTCTATACTTACACTAAAACTTGGTTTAACATCAGCATTCCAACCTTCTGCATCCAAATTTGTAAACTCTTCATACACTCTGTTCGAATCGCAGGAAGTCCACAAAAACACAGAACTAATTATGAATAGTATTTTAGGAAGATTTCTTTTCAGCATTTGAGTTTGGCCCTTTTTTGTTACGATGATTAGGTTTTTTCTTCTTCTTCTTTTTCTTCTGATTATCGAAGCGAGTTAAACTATCTTCTTCAATTACATTAGAGAATAAAGCTTCTGGTGCTATGGTTTTAGTACTTGGTTTATAGTTAACATCCGTTAGACTATCTGCCAATTCATTTCTAGCATTTATTTCCATAATTTCTCTAACTCTTTCAATAGAAAGAGGATGGAAAATATGCATACTTTCTTCGTAAGCGAAGTACATTAAACGTTTGAATATATCCGTTTTTACGTGCACGCCATTTCCTTCTCTTGTACGAAGGATAACGTTGGTTTTAGGAAATTCTTTTAATGCGTCCATATAACTTTCAAGTTCGAAGTTTAGACAGCATTTCAATTTTCCGCACTGACCTGCAAGTTTTTGCGGATTAATACTTAATTGTTGGTAACGAGCAGCTGTAGTAGTAACTGATCTAAAATCAGTAAGCCAAGAACTACAACATAACTCTCGACCACAAGCTCCAATACCACCAACGCGACCGGCTTCTTGCCTAGATCCAATTTGACGCATTTCTATACGTACACGTAAATCGCGCGCTAGAAGTTTGATTAGCTCTCGGAAATCGACACGGCCATCTGCGATATAGAAAAATGTAGCTTTTAGGCCATCACCTTGATATTCTACGTCGCTAATTTTCATATCTAAATTTAGCTCGTCTGCAAACTTTCTACATAGCATCATAGCAGATTTCTCGAGCGACATAGCCTCTTTCCACTTTTCAATATCTGAAGGTTTAGCCTTTCTAAATATTTTCTTTCCTGGTTCGTTCCAATTTACACCATTTTTCTTCATTTGCATGCGTACAAGTTCGCCTGTAAGCGAAACTATGCCTATATCATGACCAATTGAAGATTCAACAGCAACCGTATCTCCCACTTGAAGTGGAATATTTTCAGAATTAATAAAAAATTCTTTACGTGTATTTTTGAAACGAATTTCTACCCAAGGAAACTTTTCTGTTTTGGCATCTTCCATGCCACCAAGCCAATCGAATACGTTTAACTTATTGCAGCCACCCGTACCACAAGAGCCTTTACTCCCGCAACCAGCAGGAACTAGAGCTTCGGTATTGCCTCTTCCACTCGAACATGAATTACAACCCATATATGTAAATTATCACTGAATTAAAATTAATTAGGTACTAAATGTAATATTAATCACAAAAATAATGAAATTTGCTGCATGGCAGTTGATGATTTAAATGTAAAATGGGCTGAATTAGTTAAGAAATTGAATCTCCAATTCGATCAGGACTTCGAATTAGAGGGGATTTTATTTTTAATTGGGCTACAAGAGCTTGGTAAAGGGTATATCAAATTAGGTAAATCTCAAAAGATGGAAGTAATGCATATTGCCGTATGTACTTTACTTGAACCCTATGGTTATTATGAATTTATAGGAAAAGATGAAGATGGCTGGCCTCATTGGCAAGCTACCGAAAAATTGCCATTCTTAACTTCTATACAACAACATAAGTTAATTAAGGATGCCATTATCGGATATTTCGAAAGCCAAGACTTTTAAGCAAAAAAAATTCGGACTAGGAATCCGAATTTCTTTCTTCATAGGTTTACTTAATAAATAACATTTAAGCGGTTACAGGTGTTCCAAAGATGGTTAATAAGAATTAGCACCACAATACTTTTTTTTGTACATTGTGAAATGAAAAAGGCGTGTTTTGATTGAAATTTAATCACATAATGCCTATTAATATTGAATTTCATAAACAAAAATGTGAAATGTTAGAAGAAATTATCACCCGTTTTTCGCCCTTAGAAACCAAAGCTTTTACCGCAACTCTTACCCAAAGTAAAAGAAGTAAAGCCCTGTTTTTCGCCCTTAAAGAAAACTCTGAAAAAGAATTTGTCTTTTATAAAGTCTACAAGAAAAAATACTCTCCTGAAAACGATTATCTCCTTCGTGCTGAAAAGAAAATCCTAAAAAAGAAAATAGAAAATTTTATTTACTCTAATTCTAATAAGGTTACCAGATTCAATAAAAGCTATTCTATATACTACGAAATGTGTAGATGGTGCTATAAAAACGACCTTTTGCATATTGCACATAAATACATCCAAAAATCTTACCAGATTGCTGCAGAAGAAGAAGATTTAGCCGACATGCTTAAAATTAACCGAATCTGGTTCTTAATTCTTTTCCAACTTAATATTCCTCTTAAAGAGAAAAGTAAAATTCTAAACGAACGTCTTAAAATAAAAGAAGAACTCATAAAGAAACAAGCAACTGAAGAATATAGGCATCTCCAATTTTTAGAATCTAGTATTGAAAAATTGAATAGATCGATTGGAGAAACTTACACCGAAAAACCTTTAGAAAAAGAGAAAACCATAATTTTTGAAGAGAGTGATACTGCTTTAAGTTCTTATTTTTATCACAAAACCCTAGCTTTTAAAGACTCTACTTTAGATCCTATTGCGGAACTGAAAAAAGCCATTGAAATTTTTGAAAAAACCCCAGATTTCTATTTTAAATCAACAGAAAAAATTGCCATTGAAGGCGCTCTCGCAACTGAATACAGCAAGAGAAATCAACTTGTAGAGGCATGTGAAGTGTACGAAAAACTCATTCATTACCCTCAACTTTTAGAAAGTATTGCCTCTCCAAGTATTCACTTCAATTATATAAGCACACTTCTAAAAGGAGAAAATTACCATAAAGCAGAAGAAGTTTTAAAAATTTTAGAATCTCGCCATCCGCAATTTTCTAATAATGCACTTTATTTATCTATGAAGGTAAACACCTATCTATTTTTAGAAGATGTAAGTAAATTAAAATCGGCATTTAAACAAAAACAAAGAATTGCAGATAATAATGTAAAAACTTATCATCGTTTTCTTCAATATCTATACTATTTATTGAAGGGCGATTTAGATATTGCAGAACGAGAAATTGCCAATATTAAAAAGTCCAAAATTGCTAAAGAATCTTTATTCTACCCACTTATCGATATCTTTAAAATGTATAATGATTTCTTACTAGAAACAAGCGATAAAAAATTACAAGCACGCGAAAAAATTTTAGATAAAATAGAAGATCTAAATAAATATTCTGATGGTTTAATAAATCACAGTTTGCCAGTTAAGTGGATTATGAAACATTTATAAAATGGGATTGAATATTATATACGAAAACGAACATTTCGCTGTAATTGACAAGGAGGCTGGTGTGTTAAGTGAAGGCTCCCCCGACAGTGTATTAAGCCAATTTGAACAATATTTAATAACTAAATATCCTAATAAAAAACAATTAGTAGCTGGCTTACCCCATAGATTAGATAAACCAGTAAGTGGATTAATAATTTGTACTAAAAAAAGGCAGATTTTAAAGGACTGGAGCGGGCAATCTGTTAGTCCGTGGACCAAAATTTACTGGGCTTTAGTAAAAGGAAAATTCGAAGGACCTAAGGAATGTAAACACTTTATTGGCCGACTTCCAAATTCAATAAAAGCACAAGTATCTAATATTAAGAAAGATGGATCCAAACTTGCACTGTTAAATATAACGCAACTTGAGCATAAAAATGGATATTCTTTACTTGAAATTGAATTAAAAACAGGACGATACCATCAAATTAGAGCTCAATTAGCGTATATAGGTTACCCTATAGTAGGAGATACTCTTTACGCCTCAGAAAAGGGTACCATTCCAAGTTCGATTCAACTGGTTTCAAAACGCATTTTGATCAAATCAAATAAATATTGCGAAAACCTTATTTTAGAAAGCCAAAAACTTCTAAAAATTTAACTTTTGCATAACACAGAAAACCAATAACTTACAGGACTTTTTAAACTTTTTGATATAAAATTGTTATTTTTTATTTTAAAAATTTGCACTTTATAAAGTTTACTATACCTTTGTCATCAATAAGGGTTGGTAAACGCAAAAGGTCGTCTCTATTAGGGACGGCTTTTTGTGATTTTAGGGGTTTCGTAAATGCAAAAAAATACCGTTTCTGCCTAAGCAAAAACGGTACTCCTAAATAGGAAATTAAATTTTACATTTTGAAAGTTACACCAGCTGAGAAGAGCGTTTTACCGTAACCCATTTCTGCAGTTACTCCGAAATTAGGTTTAAAGTAATAACGAGCTCCAACAGTTGGACCGCCGAAGATAATTGCATTGGCTCTGTGGTCAGGGAAACCAGGCCAGAAACCTAAACCAGTACCAATATTCAATCCTGCATAAATATCTAATTTATCAGCATGAATATTTTTACTAGTTTTATCTGCAATTAATTGGTAAAAGTGGAAGTTAGCAAAACCACCTACTGGCACGTTTAAACTACCATAGCCTAATGCAGAACCTCCAATACCTGCAAAGAAACCTGCACCTACATATCTACCTGGAGCAAACTCCATAGTAAATAATAAATTACCAGAAACAGGAGACAAGTTACCCCAACCCCAGCCGTAACCCCAGCCAGGATTATAATAGGAACCTCTTAAATGCCAAAAATGTGATGCTCCTAAGGTTACTGACATGTTAATGTCACCCTTACTAAATGCCTGCCCAAATGAAACGTGCGACATTGCAAGCATAAACATCGCTAGTAAACCTATTCTTAATGTTTTCATAGAAGATTAATTTGGGACAAAAATAAATAACTATCCGCAAATTATATCTAATTAATCTACTAAATGTGATTCATTTTTCCATAATTAACTTTTGAGAAAATAATCTACATCTCCCTTCTTATTAAAATATTAGCTTATATTTGTCTAGTTTTTGGTGTTGATAAAACAACTTAAAAGGGAATTCGGTGTAAATCCGAAACAGTACCCGCTGCTGTAATTCTCAATACGTTGAATATGCTTATAGCCACTGTTTTTACGGGAAGGCGCATGTTCAGAGAAAAGTCAGAAGACCTGCCAATAACTCATAATATGAACCAAACTTCGGGAAAAAAGTTGGCATAGCTCCGCATTCTTTACTTTGTAAGAATGTTTTATGCCTATTTATTTCCTCTTTAATAGGCAAATTTGAAAAAGAAAATTGTCATACTCTTTTTAATCTCTATATGCATATCCCATGCATATACGCAAGACACTCTAAAAACAGTTGTCTTAACCGACTATTACCAAAATTCTAGCTCTCTAATCCCAACTGATAGTCTTTCTCCTATCTCCCTAAAAGCATTCCCTAATACCTCTATGGCCGAAATTCTAGGTCGAGAAAATAGCATATTCATTAAAAATTAT
>DATCKI010000145.1:0-3371 GCA_036562365.1 Bacteroidia bacterium
AACATGAATCGAACTGTACGCCTTCTTATTGCTTTATTGGTATTATCAACATCTTTTGCTTACGCTCAAAAAGATACCACTAAACTTCGTTTAGGTGCTACCCGATTCTTAATTATTCCTCCACCTAAAGAAGCAAATATCTATCCAAATAAACCATACAAATGGAATAATCTTGTTTGGATGGGTTTTGATGTTGGATTTGTTGGCTTTACCTCTTTGCCAGGTTATAAAGCACAACCTCAAGGCGATTATGCCTTCATGAAAACCAATATTCCACGATCTATTCGTATAGGATTTAATCTGTGGGAAGGTAAATTCAGATTAAATAAAAAACGTACTGTAAACATACTTACGGGTATGGGTTTTGATTGGTATCACTATAGTTTTGAAGACAAAATCATATTACGTGAGACCGATGATCTTGGGCCAATTAACCCAGGCGACCCAGGCCTTACCAATGTCAACAATGGAAATATTGAAGTACTTAGAAGCCGTTTACAGGTAACAAACTTCAATATTCCTTTAATGTTGAACTTCAGAACACTTAGAACTTTCAAACATAAAAAACAGTTCAATTTTACCTTAGGTGTAGTAGGTGGTGTGCGAATAGGAAGTAATTTCCGCCACTCATTTACGCAAGATGGAGACCGCTTAAGAGAAGTTCGCAAAGACGATTTCTTACTTCGACGCTTCAAACTTGATGCTGAAGTTCGTGTTCGTTGGTATGTTATTAGCTTATTTGGACGCGTTTCGCTTATAGAAGCATTTAACGACAAAGGCCCAACATTATACCCTTGGTCGGCTGGTATTCATATTCAACCTTTCTAAGGTAATTTATTCAAAAAATCAACAATAGCTGGAACTAATTCTGGATGCAATTCCAATTCTGGCTCTCCGTATGTTTTAATATTCTGTGTTCTGTCAGAAGTAGCACGTTTTAAAATATGATTCATATCTGCTATGAATTTATATTCTGCTTTAGGATTTGCAGCACTTAAAATTTGTCCTTCTCGAATCTCTACTTGTAAATCAGTGCCTCCTTGAATAACCAAAGTAGGAATTTCTAATTTAGAGAATTCGAAAGCTGGATTAATTTTAAACCAAGTTCGCAAATAAGGTTGAACAGATGGTCTAAATATTGACATTAAAGGCTTAGATACATTTTCAACCGTTTGTCCTGCATTTATTTTTTGTACAATTTGAATAGCTTCTTCTTTTAAATCGGTTGGCAAATTAGAGAGTTGAGTTAACAATAAAGAATCGGCAGAACGCCCCACTCCACACAAAGAGATTAAACCTGCAATACTATCATTCAACGCAGCTCTAATAGATAGTAAAGAGCCTTCGCTATGCCCTATCAATACAATCTTTTTAAAGTCTTTTTCTTTTTTAATTTGGTTTATAATAAAGTTTACATCTTTTGTATATAAATCAAAAGTCATTTCAGTTTCTGAATTATATACGTATTTACTTTCTCCAACCCCTCTTTTATCGTATCTTAGTACTGCAAATCCACGAATTGCTAATGAGTCAGCTAGAATTTTATAAGAGTTTGAATATACAAAAACTCCAGAATTTCCATTTCTATCAGTTGGACCACTTCCAGGCACTATAACACATATTATATCTTTATTTCCTTCCTTCGGAGTGCTTAAAGTTCCAAGCAATTTTCCTTGTCCGGTCGGAGCTCTAAAGGTTCTTTCTTTATAGGGCATTTTACTTTTTTGAGCAAATAGAGATAAAGAAAGAACAAGGTTTAAAAAGAGTAGTATAAGTCACATAGTTTACAAAATTAAAATGATAGCATACCGTCTAACTCGTCGGCAGTTTTATCTAAATACTTTTTAATTGGGGTATCACGCAGTGGGATAAGCACTTTAATATCAAGCACGATAGGAATACGGGCTTTCATTTTCAAGTTATAAGGGAATCCGACTAAAGCACGTTGGTCTATTTCTAATTCTAAGTCAATTTTCTGATCTACAGGAATATTCATATTTAAAGGTACAACCATTTGATCTTTCAAATTAAATCGAACAGGAATAGTACTTTTAAATCTTAAAGCATCGGTGAATGCAATATCCAATTTTTGATCGAGAGGGATATTGGCTTTAATACGCATTTTAGGTCCACCTTTTTTGCTCCACATCCAAGTAAATTTTTGGTCAACAGGAATTTCCGTATCAGCTTTAACCGAGACGGTATCAGGCAAGAAAATGCTGGTATCCACACTTACCAATTCATTTATAGTAAGGTCAACTGGCACTTTCACATCTTCATTCACATTAACCATCATTTTCACAGGAATTTTATCTTTAATAATCAAGTTAATATCCACAGGAACGGGTTCTGTAATAGTAATTCCTGTTTCAACATCAATAGAATCGCGCACTTGAACAAGGTGCTCTATATGCTGTTCGCCTAATTCACGAAGAAAACCAGAGGCGTTTTTCAAGCGTTTTTCAGCTTTCGATTTTACTGCTAAAAGTACGCCGATAGTACCCAATTGCATTAATAATAAAATAAGGATGGCGCCAATTAAGGTTCTTTTGTTCATGTTTTATTTATAGTATTCTTTGGTTTGTTTACGATGGTACACATTAAACATCCATCCACCTTTAATGGCGAATGAACTTGAATAAAACCAGTCGGTATCTGGTCTTTGCGTATCATAATTAAATTTACGATAGCTTTTCACGAGTCCTTCATTCATTTCAACACCTAAGAAGAATGTAAGTGTTTTGCGATTATTAATGTATTGGTAACCGACGAATTGACTCAAATTAAAGCCCCCACTTAAGCGGTCATAACCTTTATTATAAGGTTTTTGAAGTTGCCATACATTATTTTGGCGGATTTCGGTTCTAATTTTATGCTGAATATAACCTGCCCCAATGAGGATGAAGAAGCCGCTATTCATATTAGGTTTACCAACCGGAAATAATCGACCAAATTGCCCCATTACCGACCAACCTCTGAAGTAGCGATTCATATCGGCATTTAATCCATCTTGAGCAGTAATACCACCACTACTATTTATTAAATTTTTAAGATGATCTTTCTCTTTAATTATTCCGCCATTAAAGAAATAGCCTTCCACTCCAAACAACCATTGAGAGGCTGTTTTATTAATAACGCTTCCGCCTAAAGTATAGAAGAATCCGGTTCTTGTTTGCAATTGCCCAATGGGCAAATTAGCGGCCGCGGTAGGCCTAAACATAGTAATACCAATAGAGGTATCACGAACATTCGCTACTCGTCGAGCGCGCTGACTAAACGCAGTGGTAATGAATAAAATAAAAAAACTTAAGAATAAGATATATCTTTTCATAGATTCTATAACGCTGCAAAGTACGCATTTTATTTTCTAA
>DATCKI010000147.1:0-1509 GCA_036562365.1 Bacteroidia bacterium
ATCTTGGAATCCAATAAAGATTAATTTTCACTATTACGTATTATTATGGGAGCAGGCAAAGAAGGCTCCATATTTTTGGGATAAGATAAGAATTTGGTTTATGCCATTGGGTTGGGTTCCGAGAGGGTTGGAGGACAAAGGCATGCCTGAAGAAATTACTATACATAACCAAGTAAAATATAGTAGTACACCATTTAAAAATTCGGGATTCTTTTTGGTTTTACAGCTTGGGTTTGCGCTTTGGTTAATGTTATTAGTTATACGCCAAAACGATGCTTTACCGAACGAATTAAGGTGGTTTGGTGCCTTAATACTTTGGCAGATGATATTTAATTGGAGTGAGATAATGGAATCGAGGGTACGTGGAATATATTCAGAGTGGGTAAGAATGATATTAGTAGGAGTATTTTTGTATTTATTGCCTAACGAATTGGCTTGGTATTCGTATGTGATACTTGGGGTATATTTAAGTGTAAGTTTTGCGTATACGATGTATTTCTTAAAAGTTGGGCAGGGGAATGAAGAAATAGAGTGGGCTGCCCCATAAAATTGTTATAAATGTAGAGTAAATAAGTAAAAAAGCCTTACAGAAATGTAAGGCTTTTAATATATAAATTAAGATCGTATTTGTTAAGAGTGAGATTATTCAGCTTCTTCAACTTGAACACCATCACCTTTAGCGGAAGAGTATGCGATATTATATTGTTTTGCGTTACGCAAGGTTTGTTTAATATCGTTTACAATTCCCATTTTAGTTCTTTTATCGATTTTCATTAGAATCGTTAAAAGAGGAGTTTTATCTTCACCAACTTCATTTCTCCAGTCATCAACTGCACCAACAAGGCTATTCACATCAGGTGCGATAACATCGTTGATTTGGATACGAGTTTCGGTTCCATAAAGACCTTGCATACTAGAGATAGGAGAACCCACATAAATAGTTTTAATAGGGTTTGTATCATCTAATTTAGTAGCGAAGCTAGCGAATGGTCTTTTTACTTCAACTTTCAAGGTAACTTCTTTCATTTTAGTTGCCACCATGAAGAAGAATAGGAGCATGAATACGATATCCGGTAATGACGCCGTAGAAATGGCGGGAACGGTCTTTTTTTCTTTTTTCTTTAGCATATTCCCTCCTTATTATTTAGCGCTACTTTTACGTGTTTCTGCTTCAGAAATTGACACAGGGTAAACGGCATCAACAGCTGCTAGTCTTTCAGCATGAAGCTTTTTAGAAACTTCGTCGTTTCCTTTAGTAGCCTTTTCTTTAAGTTCTTCGTAAGTAAGGTTGAATTCTTTACGAGAAATATCATCGCGCATTTCTTCAAAAGCATCGGTAAGAATACCTTGTACTGCGATATATTTCTTATAAGAAGTCATTCTATCTGCTTGAAGAGTGATAACACCTTTAGAGCGATAGTATTTACCTTTTAACAACTCACTTTGTTGGAATTGGTTACTTTTTTCAGATAATCTTTCGTCGTTTGCAGGGTTAATGATGAAGCGTTT
>DATCKI010000030.1:0-24714 GCA_036562365.1 Bacteroidia bacterium
CGTAATTATACGCCGAAACCAATGCAGTAGGGATGGATGTTCTTAATTGACCACTATCTAAATTCAACTTAATATTGATAATAGATGCTGTAGGTTCTGGAACTTTGAAATAATATATTTGCTCGCTAGTTTGACGACCCGTTACTAAACTTGAAAACTCAGGGTGCGTTACAATTAATTCAAGCTCTTCTGGAGAATAACCGGATGCATACAATCCACCAATTAGAGCACCCATGCTAGTTCCAGCAATAAAGTCAATCGGGATATTATTCTTTTCAAGTTCTTTAAGCACTCCGATATGCGCCAGGCCCCAAGCCCCGCCACCAGATAGAACTACACCAACTTTTTGTGCATATACAAAACGCGCACAAATACATAATAACAACAAGAAAATAATCCGTCTTTCCAATTTAGGTCACAATTAATTATGGGGATAGACAAAATTGGCGTTTTTAAATGGTATTTAAAAACTTTTTAGATGAATTTTTCACTTTTTTGCAAGTGCACTGTAAATAAATAACTTACAAGAGAACTTGAGCAACATACTTTTTTACTCCAATAAATCGAACTCCATACCAAGAAAACATCTCGCCATCTACTAACTTCACTTTTGCTTGTGGTAGTAATTGTTCCCATTCTTCTATATGCTTCTCTGTGTATGGGAATGGCTCCGACGATAAAAATACAAAGTCTACATCCAAACTTTTTACATCTTCCGCACTTAATTCAGGATATCTGCTATACTCCTTCGACAAGGCATTTTCTAAACCTACCTTTTCTAACACATCATTAATAAAGGTATTATGAGCTACTGCCATATATGGCTTATTCCAAATTAAATAAAGCACCTTCTTTTTCGTATATTCAACAGAATTAAATTCAGCTTCTATTTCATTTAAAATTTTCTCGCATTCCGCTTTTTTCTGAAAAATTTCGGCCATGTCTTTTATAAAGACACATGTATCTTCTATCGAATTTATATCGCTTATATATACTGTAAAATCTTTTTTAAGAGCTTCAATCTGTTCTTTTACATTCTCTTCCTTGTTGGCAATAATCAAATCTGGATTTAAATCTCGGATAAGATCAAGATTCAAATTCTTAGTGCCCCCTATTATACTTTTCTCTTTTCTTAAATACTGAGGATGAATACAAAATTTGGTAATTCCAACTAAATTTTCTTCCAATCCAATGGCGCAAAAAAACTCAGTTAAACTAGGGACCAAGCATATTATACGCTTAGGGAAAGATAAAATTTCTATTTCATTACCACATTGATCTTGCATTATTTCAAGAATGACATGGTTTTAGTATAATATTCTTGTGGATTTTGAGCATGTAACCAATGACCAACTCCATCAATAGTATCTAATACAGCAATTGGGAATTGGGCACGAATTGCCGGCCAATCTTCGTCGCGCACGTAACCACTCGCACCACCACGTATAAAGAGTGTTTCTTTTTCGAATTTATAATCGGCTGGTAAAGCTTTACCCACCTCGCTAATTTTTTCAGTAATAACCTTTAGGTTAAAACGCCAATCTAATTGTTCAGGAGTTTTCCAATACAAGTTTTTAAGTAAAAACTGGCGCGTACCTTCATCTAAACCATATTTTACAAAAACTTCATCAGCTTCTGACCGCAATTTAAGTTTAGACGTATCTATCGAATTTAAAGCTAAAAGTATTGTTTGATGATGTATAGGATATGCCTTAGGACCTATATCTGCAACTATTAACTTCTCCACTTTTTCTGGATACAAACAGGCTAATTGCATAGCTACTTTTCCACCCAAACTATGCCCCATTATATATGCCTTTTCTATACCTTTTTCTTCCATAAACTCATTAATTTTTGAAGCCATGAAAGGAGTATCAAATTCATCATAATGTGCAGAGCGACCATGATTAGGTAAATCGACCAAATATACTTTAAAATCAGTAGCATATTTTCTACCTAAGCTCACCCAATTATCGCTAATTCCAAATAAACCATGCATAATAATTAATGGGAAGCCTTCGCCCATTTCATTCACAAACAATTCCATAAATTATCCTAATTTACGTTTATACATCATAACAGTATTTTGCAGTCCGAAGTATAGGGCATCAGAAATTAAGGCATGACCGATTGAAACTTCTAATAATCCTGGTACATTTTTAGCAAAATATTCTAAATTTTCGAGCGATAAATCGTGCCCAGCATTCACACCTAAACCTAACTCTACTGCTTTCTTAGCGGTTTCAATATAAGGAGTTATGGCTTTTTCAGGATTTTCAGGATAGGCTTTTGCGTATGCTTCGGTATACAATTCAATACGGTCGGTACCTGTTTCTTTGGCGGCTTGAACTTGTTCCGGTTCAGGATTCAAGAATATACTAACTCTAGCTCCAGACTCTTCTTTAATAGTTGAAATAATTTCTTTCAAAAAATCTCCAAACTTTAAACAATCCCAACCTGCATTACTAGTTAAAACATGTGGAGGGTCGGGAACCAGAGTAACTTGAGCAGGTTTAACCTCTTTAATCATTTGAAGAAAATCGGGGCTTGGATAGCCTTCTATATTGAATTCCGTTTTAAGTAAAGGCTTAAGACCGTATACATCCGACTTACGAATATGACGCTCATCGGGGCGTGGGTGTACTGTTATACCATCGGCACCGAATTGTTCTATATCTAATGCCGCTTTTATAACATCAGGAGTATTTGCTCCACGTGCATTTCTAATTGTTGCAATTTTATTAATGTTTACAGATAATTTTACCATATTCGAAAAAACCTTTACCTTGTTATAAATTTAAAGAAATGCCACGATTGAATTTGCTATTTTTTTCTTAAATAGCAAACGAAATTGTCTCATTTTTCGTTACAAAGATAACTATGATTGCTGAACAACTCATATCTTATGAAGTTCCACCGCTAAAATTAAGCGATAATGGGTTACGGGCTATGGCGTGGATGGAGGAGTTACGTGTTCACCACCTTCCTATAGTAAATAAAAGAAAGTATCTAGGACTTATTAGTGAGGACGACATTTTTGAAATGAATAATCCTGACTTAGCTCTATCTGAACATAAACTATCTCTTATTGCTCCGCAAGTTAGAAGCTTCCAACATATATTCGACGTTCTTAAAGTAATGACAGAACTTAAATTATCGGTTATTCCTGTTATAAACGATAAAGATGAATATGCTGGTGCTATTTCTCGCCAAGCTTTGGTCGACAGTATTGCTCAACTTTCTTCCGTTAAAGACCCTGGGGCTATTGTAATACTTGAAATGCGACAAATTGATTACAATTTAACCCAATTGGCCGGTATAGTTGAAAGTGAAGGTGGGAAAATTTTAAGTCTTTACATGAATAGTATCGATGCAGATCAAATCGAAATTATTCTTAAAATCAATAAAACCGATTTAACTGCTATCAAAAATGCATTCTTTAGGTATAAATACAATATCAAAGCTTTGTACCACGAAAGCGAATTTGATGAAGACTTGAAGAGAAGTTACGACATGTTGATGAATTTTATCAATATGTAAACTCTTTTAAAATACTACCTTTGCCGTATGTCATTGCCTACCATAGCTGTTTATGGGCGTAAAGCCGAAGTAGTAAATATCCCTGCTATCCAAGAGATTTTTACGAAAATCAAGGATTTGGGTTGCAAAATCTTAGTCTATGAAGAGTACGAGAAAATCTTACTCAAAGAAATGCCTTTAGATTTTGACTACGAACTGTTTAACTCAAAAGAAGAATTACAAAAAAAAGCACAATACCTCTTTAGTATAGGAGGCGATGGTACTTTATTAAGCTCTATTGCTCTTGTTAAAGATTCTGAAATTCCAATCGTTGGTGTAAATATAGGCCGTCTTGGCTTCCTTTCATCCATTTCTATTAACGAAATTTCGAAAGCATTAAATAGCATCGTTAAAGGAGAATATTATTTAGATAAACGTAGTTTATTGGAGATAAAAAGTAGCATGGGTAAGTTCGAGAAAGGCACATTTGCCCTTAACGATGTTACCGTTAGCAAAACCGATACATCGAGCATGATTGCTATTGATGTTAAGGTAAATGGGGCTTTTTTTAGTACGTATTGGGCCGATGGACTTATAATCTCAACCCCAACAGGATCAACCGCCTATAACTTAAGTTGTGGTGGACCAGTAATTTCCCCACAATGTAATGTATTCATAATTACACCTATTGCTCCACATAATTTAAATGTTCGACCAATAATAATAGACGATAACTCAGAGATCGAAATTAAAGTTAAAAGTAGAAGCAATAAATTCTTGTTATCGGTTGATTCAGAATTCGAAAGCGCACAAGAAGAGGAAACCATTTATTTAAGAAAATCGAGCTTTCACATAAACATTTTAAGGTTTACAAAAACAGATTATCTAAACACCTTAAGAACTAAACTTTTATGGGGGTCAGATACTAGAAATAACTCAAAGTTTGCTCATTAAAAAAAGAAATTATAGTTTTGTAGGCCTTAAAAGCAAATTATGAAAAGATTCGCTCTCCCCATCCTTATTGTATTATTCATGTCAGCTAGCTCTGCTATAGCTCAACGACAATGGTCTCAGCAGAAGCACTATGCATATAAGCCAAACAAAATCCAATATGAATATGGATTTGGCGCAGGTATTTCAAACTTCCTAGGCGAACTTGGAGGTGCCAATGCTATTGGTACTAATTTCGCGAGAGACTTAGATATGCGATCTACGCGCTATGCCTTCACTGGCTTTGGTCGTATTTATTATCACCGTCGTATCGCTCAAAAATTCGATTTCACATATACTAAAATATATGGCGACGATGCTGAAACCAAAGAACCAGCACGTAATAATCGTAACTTATCTTTCCGCTCTCCTATATTCGAATTAGGTACACAAATTGAGGTTTACCTTGTAGCTGAAAGCCAAAATAACCCAACTTCACGTTTATCTGGTACTCGTAAAAAAGGTAATAACCCAGTAAACCTTTATTTATTTGGTGGGATTTCTGGTTTCTATATGAACCCTAAAGGTCAAGCTCCTAACGGAAAATGGGTAGCGCTTCAACCACTTCGTACAGAAGGACAAGGAGCTTTCCCTACTCGTAAACCATATAGCCGCATTCAGTTAGCTATTCCTTTCGGTTTAGGCTTCAATGTACGTTGTACTCCTAAAATCCGTATTGGATTCGAAGCTTCGTTACGTAAAACCTTTACCGATTATATGGACGACGTAAGTACTACCTATGTTGATCCATCTGTTTTTGCAACAAGTGGTTCTAAAGACCCTGCTTTAGCGGCTGCAATGGCCGATAAAGGTTTAGGAAATATCCCAGGTGCTACTGCTGCTGGGCAACAACGAGGAGATCCAAGAGATAAAGATTCATTTATGACTTTAGTCTTAAATATTTCATTTAGAATTGGCAAAGGCAAAACGTCTATGCCTAAATTCTTCTAAGATTCTTACAATTTTATTCTTTTATTGTCGTTACTAAATGGTGCGGAAATTAATTCTCATTATCATCCTGTTACCATTAAGTGCAATCTTTATTTCTGCTCCCATTTGGGCTCAGAAAAATGAGGTCGGCATTCATGCTGGAGTTACCTATTACCACGGTGAACTTAATCCTATTACCCCATTCGATGACCCTTTCGTTGGGTTTGGATTATTTTATCGCAGAAATTTCAATGGGCATTTTGGAGTTAGAGCTAGTGCTTTAGCTACACAACTTTGGAATACCGATAAAAATGGAGTCAACGACTATCAAACTTTCCGAAATCAAAGTTTCAGAACTAACTTATTAGAGGCTTCGGTAATGGGAGAAATTAATTTCTTCTGGTACGAACCGGGTGCCGTTAAGAAAAACGTAAGTAGATGGACACCCTTCATTTTTGGGGGAGTTGGTGGATTTTATTTCCAACCACAAGCTAAGTATAATGGTGCGTGGGTAAATTTACACAATTTAGGAACTGAAGGCCAAGGTATAGTACCTGGTCGTAAACCCTACAAAAGAATACAACCCGTAATTCCATTCGGATTAGGAATTAAAGCTACTCCATTTAGAGGTTTTATTATAACCATAGATTGGGGTATGCGCATGACTTTTACCGATTATTTAGACGACGTATCAACTACCTATGTTGATCCTGCCATATTAAACCAAATCGGCGGAAAACCAGCAATTGAAATTGCCGATCAAAGTCCTGGATCTTCGGTTTCAAATATCGATCGCCAAAGAGGTTTTGCAAGAACTAAAGATTGGTATGGCTATTTAGGAGTGCATCTTTCTATTCGTATCAAGGATAAGAGAAATGACTGTTGGACGGGTAATAAGTCCGTTTCAAAATTCAGAAAGTAAGAATTAACAAAAAAATTTGACTTCTAAATGTGTACAATTGCATTTTTTAGTAAATATCAATAGATAAAATACTACTTTTGCTAACTTATGTCATCTAAGGGTCAAATAACATTAGAACAGAATAAAATTCCACGTCACGTAGCAGTAATCATGGACGGAAATGGCAGATGGGCAAAACAAAGAGGCCTAATGCGCATTTTTGGTCATAGAAACGCCATGAAAGCCGTACGCGAAACTGTTGAAGCCGCTGCAGAAAATGGAGTTGAATACCTTACTCTTTATGCCTTTTCAACCGAAAATTGGAGTCGACCAACCGATGAAGTAAATGGACTTTGGGAGTTGCTTATCGAGTCGCTTCATAAAGAATTAGACGTACTTCAGAATAACGATATAAGCTTGCAAGCAATCGGAGATATTAAATCTCTTCCTACAGCTGCACAAAAAAATCTTCAAAAAGCAATTGATATTACCAGCTCTGGTAAACGCATGAAACTTATTCTTGCCCTCAGCTATAGCTCACGCTGGGAAATTATCAATGCCGTTAAAGAAATCGCTAAAAAAGCATACAATCACGAAATAAATCCCGACGATATCGATGCTGAAATGTTTAGCAGCATGCTTTGTACCGCCGGAATCCCCGACCCCGAATTAATGATTAGAACTAGTGGAGAACAACGCATAAGTAATTACTTGCTATGGCAATTGGCTTATGCTGAATTATATTTTACGCCTAAACTTTGGCCAGACTTCCGTAAAGATGATTTCATTGAAGCGTTATACTCTTTCCAACAAAGAGAACGTAGATTTGGAAAAACAGGAGATCAAATTGTTGCTGAACAAAATCCACAACAATAATCAATGGCTTCTTGCGTTATGAATCACCGAATTAAATACATGAAGAACTTACTATATATTCTTACTCTCATACTAACTTTCTCCGGTTTTGCTGTTCACGCTCAATCAGATTATATTAGCTATGAGCATAATGCCGATTATATTCTAGCCGACATTAGCGTAAGAAGTAACAATGAAAATATCGATAAAGCCTATATCAAATTACTCTCTGGGTTAGTAATTGGAGATAAAATTAGTGTCCCTGGTAAAGAAATTACCAAAGCTATGCGCAAATTATGGGACGAGAAAATTTTTAGCGATGTAAAAATCTCTGTTCTTAATGCTACTGAAGGAAAAGTTTATCTCGAAATCTATGTCGAAGAAAGACCTCGATACCTTCGCTCTAAATTTGGTGGACTTTCAAACTCCGAAACTAATACACTAAAAGATTTAGTTAAAATATTTAATGGAGAAATTCTTACTCCTAACTTGATCTATAACGCTCGCTACAGAATTAAAGATTATTTAGACGATAAAGGATACCTCGCGGCTCAAATAAATGTTACGGAACGTTTAGATACTTCCGGTATCGTTGATGGAATTGAACTTCTTTGGGATATTAAAAAAGGAGAAAAAGTAAAAATTGAACAAATTATCATAGAAGGTAACCAAGAAATGGACGATTTCGAGGTTAAACAACCTATGAGAAATACTCGCGAAAGAAGTGAATTCAAATTAGGTAAAGACTTATGGACCTTAATCTCTAAACCTAATAGAAGTGTAAAAAATATTTATAAAGACGAAGAAAAATACGGATTCTATCCTGCTATTTTAAAATACGTTCAGTCTACTTTCCGATTCAACATCTTTAAAGCTTCTAAATTTGTTCCGTCTGATTATGAAGACGACAAAGACGCTATCATAGCCATGTATAACAAAAATGGTTATAGAGATGCGCGCATTGTTAGCGATTCTGTTTGGACTGAAGGGTCTAAAATGTATATTAAAATTAAAGTCGACGAAGGACATAAATATTACATTCGTAATATTACCTGGTTAGGTAATACTAAATATACTACCGAAGATCTTGACCTAATTGCAAACCTTAGAAAAGGCGACGTTTACAATCAAGATAAAATAGACAAAATCATCAATTACAACCCTAGTGGATTAGATGTTGGTAGTCTTTATCAAGATAATGGATATTTGTTCTTCCAAATCAACCCAGTTGAAACATCTGTTGGAGAAGATTCTGTAGATATAGAATTCCGTATTTACGAAGGTAAACAAGCACGTATTGGACGTGTAAGTGTATCTGGAAACACCAAAACAAGCGACCACGTAATATTACGTGAAGTTCGTACTCGCCCTGGAGAATTATTCAGCCGTTCCGATATTATTCGTACTCAACAAGAATTAGGAGCTTTAGGTTACTTCAACCCACAAAGTATGAACGTAATTCCTAAACCAAATCCTAGTAACGGAACCGTTGATATCGAATACATAGTTGAAGAACAACCAAACGACCAAGTAGAGCTTTCGGGTGGTTATGGATACAGAACCTTAGTAGGGAACTTAGGGGTAACATTTAATAACTTTTCAACTCGTAATTTATTTAAGAGGTCTGCTTGGAAACCTGTTCCAAGTGGCGACGGCCAAAGATTAAGCATCCGTATTTCCTCTTCTGGTCCGTACTTCCAAGCTTACACCTTCGGATTTACTGAACCTTGGTTAGGAGGTAAAAAACCAATTTCATTCTCATTAAGTGCTTACCACAACAGAAGTAATTTCTCTGCCTATTCTTCTACAAATGCAACAGCTAGCGATACCTCTCGTATTACATCAACTGCTGTAAGTTTAAGTGTAGGTAAACGTTTAAAATGGCCTGACGACTTCTTCAACTTGTTCTTCACTGTTAAGTGGGAAATGTACCAATTGAAAAAGTATGAATTAACCCCAGGTTATTCAGATGGTACAGCTCAAAAACTAGCTATCAATATTGCATTAGGTAGAAATTCAACAAACGATCAAATTTTCCCTACTCGTGGTTCCGACATTTCTGCATCAGTTGAACTTACACCTCCTTATAGTGCCTTTAGTAATGTTGACTATAGAAGCAAAAGTATTGCAGAACAAAACAATTGGTTAGAATACCATAAATGGAAATTTAGTGCTAAATTCTATACCGGCCTAGGCAAAGGAAAAATTGGAGAACGACTTGTATTCTACAATAGATTTGAATTTGGCTACCTTGGTAATTATACCATGCGTAAACCAGAAACTATGTTCGAACGCTTCCAAGTTGGAGGTTCAGGTTTAACAGCTCTAGGTGGTTTTACTACTCAGTTCATCGGACGTGAAATAATCTCATTACGTGGTTATCCAGATAATTCATTAACTCCAGGATATGCTGATGGAGCACTTAAAGGTGCTACTGCATACGGAAAATTAACTACCGAATTCAGGGTATTAATTTCTGGCAATCCAAGTGCTAAAATATTTGCTTTAGGTTTCTTAGAAGCGGGTACTGCAACACTTGGTTTGAAAAATTTCTCTAACTTCCGCCTAAATAAATCAGCCGGAGTTGGAGTTCGATTATTCTTACCTATGTTTGGTTTAATTGGAGTTGATTATGGTTTTGGGTTCGATCCTATACCAGGAATTCCAGAATCTGAACGTAAAAAAGGTAACTTCCACTTCTTAATTGGTCAACAGTTTTAATACCTACGACTTATATGAAAAACAGTCAGAAAATATTCCAATACGTATTTGCAATAGCATGCTTATTTGTTATTTATAGTGTATCAAATTCAGCATTTGCACAAAAATTCGCTTTTGTTGATTCTGATTATATTCTAAAAAATATGCCAGAATATCAAGCTGCAAAAAAACAACTTGATAATATTTCTATACGTTGGCAAGCCGAAATTGATGCAAAAATTGCAGAACTTCAGAAAAAAAGAGCTCAATACGATGCCGAAAAGGTACTTCTAACCGATGATATGCGTATTCAACGTGAAGATGAACTTAGCAAACTTCAAAACGATATATTAGAATTACAACGTAAACGTTTTGGACCTAAAGGTGATTTAATTCAAAAACAAGCTGAATTAATAAAACCTATTCAAGATAAAGTACACCAAACCATACAAACTATTGCGGAAAACAAAAACTATGGTATGATATTCGACAAAGCTGGTTCAACTACTGTAATGTATGGTAACGACCGTTTCGATATTAGTGATCAAATTCTAAAAGAAATGGGAATTGAACCTGGTGCAAATATTGAAGATGAAGATGCCGATGATGTTGAAAAAGGTGAAGGTGTTATTGAAAGAACTAGAGAACAATCCAAAGATGTTATCAATAGAAAACAATAAACTTTAAATAAAATTCAAAGGCAATTACCACCAAAGTAATTGCCTTTTTTTATGCCCGAAATCGAGCATTTTTAGCACATCAAAAAAGGTATGCAAGCATCATAAAATCAAAAAATTATCTAGAATTAAAACTTTTTTGTAAAAAAATTGATATAAAGCTTTGCCCGTATCAAAAACTAATTACATTTGTTTATGTAATTGTTGATTGTTTATGGCAAAAAAATTAGTAGAACAAAGAGAAAACAACTTCTTTGATGATGTTGTAAAATATTTCGACAAGGCAGCAAAATTCATTGATGCCGACCCAGGAATATTAGAGCAAATTAAGTATTGCAACAGCGTATATAGAATGAAATTTCCTGTACGTGTTGGCAATAAAGTTGAGGTTGTAGAGGCGTATCGTGTAGAACACTCGCATCACAAAACTCCAACAAAAGGTGGAATTCGTTATAGCGACCACGTTAATCAAGATGAAGTAATGGCCTTAGCGGCACTTATGACATACAAATGTGCTATCGTTGATGTTCCTTTCGGTGGAGCAAAAGGTGGTATCAAGATTAATCCGCGTAACTATACTCCAGAAGTATTAGAAAGAATCACTCGACGTTATACTACTGAATTAATTAAGAAAAACTTTATTGGTCCAGGTATCGATGTTCCAGCTCCAGATTATGGTACTGGTGAAAGAGAAATGGCTTGGATTGCTGATACCTATCAAACCTTCAACCCTCTCGAAATAGATTCTTTAGGTTGTGTAACTGGAAAACCAGTTGGACAAGGAGGTATACGTGGACGCCGTGAGGCTACCGGCCTTGGTATTTTCTACGGTGTACGTCATGCATTAACTTATGCCGACGACTGCAAAAAATGGGGCATGAAACCAGGCATAGAAGGCAAAAGAATTATTTTTCAAGGTTTAGGTAACGTTGGTTTCCACGCTGCTAAATTCTTCCACGAACATGGAGCTAAGATTGTTGCCATTGCTGAATACAACAGTGCTGTTTACTCTGATAAAGGCATTGATCCAGTTGCATTACAAAAACACTTCCGCGAAAAAGGAACTTTAGATGGATTTAAAGGTACCAAGTCGTTTAAAAAACCTTCAGATGCATTAGAATACGAATGCGATATTTTAGTTCCTGCAGCTTTAGAAAACCAAATCCATAAAGACAACGCTAAAAATATTAAAGCTAAATTAATCGCTGAAGGTGCTAACGGACCAGTTACGCCTGAAGCCGAAGCTATTCTTACTAAAAAAGGCGTGATCATTATTCCTGACATCTACTTAAATGCAGGTGGAGTAACGGTAAGTTACTTCGAATGGTTGAAAAACCTATCTCACGTGCGTTTTGGTCGTATGGAAAAACGTTTCCAAGGAACCGTAAATACCAAAATTGTTGGTCAACTTGAAAAAGTAACTGGCAAAAAATTAAGTGCTGCGGAGAAAAAAGCTATCATTGAAGGTCCAGACGAAATCGCTTTAGTATATTCTGGTCTTGAAGAAACTATGATCAATGCTTACGACAATATTCGCGATGCTTATTGGAATACTAAAGGCATACAAGATATGCGTACCGCAGCTTTCGTTGTTGCTTTACGTAAAATTGTAGAGTCTTATTCTTTACTAGGTATATTCCCTTAATTTTTATATATAAGAAAAAGCAAAAGCCCTGTAAAACAGGGCTTTTTTATTCATAAAAAAACGCCCCAATAATGGAGCGTTTAGAAATTTATTTCGACTTAATATTATTTAGAATCTACGCAAGATACTTTAGCTTCGCTAACACCAAAGCCATCAGCTTCTTTAATTACATCAGCTTTGAATAATTCTAATTGATCTTTATTTCCACAATCTTCACGTTCAATTATCATAGTAGAAGGTTCTACATATGAGCACTTCATACATTTCTTACATGAGAAAAACGCTAATGAACCAGCACTTAGCAATAAAAACAAGTATAAACGAGATTGTTTCATAGTCTTAAAAGTTTAAACGAATGTACATTATTTTTCGAAATAGTCAAATTGCTAATCAAACTAAAATTATTATCTCAACTTTTAACGAATTTAGTTACTTTGTAATATGAAAATTGCAGGTATTATCCCAGCGCGTTTTGCAAGTACACGTTTCCCTGGTAAACCCTTGGTCGAAATCCACGGCAAAACCATGATTCAAAGAGTATACGAACAAGCATCTAAATCTAATTTAAATGCCGTTATTGTTGCTACCGATGATGAAAAAATCGCTACTCATGTTCTGAGTTTTGGCGGAAATGTAGTACTTACCTCTACCGCTCACCCAACAGGAACCGATCGCTGCAAAGAAGCCCTCGACATCTGGTCAGCTAAGCATCAAACCCAATTCGATGCTGTAATTAATATTCAAGGTGACGAACCCTTTATTCATCCTGAACAAATTAACTTATTAGCTCAAGCATTTCAAGATAAAAATACCCAATTAGCTACCCTAATAAAACCTCTTAACAATAAACGTGACCTAGAAAATCCAGGTATCATTAAAGTTAGCTTTCGTAAAGATTTAAGAGCACTCTACTTTTCTAGAAGTATTATTCCTTACCCACGAACTTCAAGTATAGAAGATGCATTGAAAAATAAATCTTTCTACAAACATATTGGGATGTATGGATACAGAGCCGATATACTTGCCGAAATCACTAAACTTCAACAAACCCCGCTTGAATTACTCGAAAGTTTAGAACAACTTCGTTGGCTCGAAAATGGATATGAAATCAAATTAATAGAAACGAATATAGAAACCCGCTCGGTAGATACTCCCGACGATTTACAGATTCTATTATCAGAAACTAAGCCAAATGACTAATTTTAGCAAGCCTTTCAAAGAAAGCTTTATAATATTTTAAGTAACTTTGCCCCAAAACCACATACACATAAGATGAACATTGCAGTAGTTGGAACCGGTTATGTCGGACTAGTAACAGGAACCTGTTTGGCAGAAACTGGAAACCAAGTAATTTGTGTCGATATAGACGAAAACAAAGTTAATAGAATGAGAAAAGGTGAGGTGCCTATTTACGAACCTCATCTTGATGTTTATTTTGAAAGAAACATCAATCATAATCGACTTTCATTTACAACAGATTTAGTTGAAGCCGTTGATAAATCTGATATCATTTTCCTAGCTCTTCCTACACCTCCTGGTGAAGATGGCTCTGCCGACCTTAGCTATATACTCGGAGTTGCCGATCAACTGGGAAAAATAATGAATGGTTACAAAATCATTATCGACAAAAGTACAGTTCCAGTAGGCACTGCCGATTTAGTTAAAGAAACCATTGCTAAAAATTATCATGGTGATTTTGCAGTTGTTTCAAATCCAGAATTCTTACGCGAAGGTTTTGCTGTAGAAGATTTCATGAAACCCGACCGTGTTGTAATCGGAACATCCGACGTTAGAGCTAAACAAGTTTTAGAAGAACTTTATAAACCATATACTCGTCAAGGTAATCCTATCATCTTTATGGATGAAAGAAGTGCCGAAATGACTAAATATGCCGCAAACTCTTTCTTAGCACTTAAAATTTCTTATATGAATGAGATTGCTCTTTTGTGCGAAAAAGTTGGGGCCGATGTTGATATGGTTCGCCTTGGTATAGGCAGCGACGACCGAATTGGTAAACGTTTCCTTTTCCCAGGAATAGGTTATGGAGGAAGCTGTTTCCCTAAAGACGTTCAAGCATTAGCATATACTGCAGAACAAAATAATTTCGATTTTAAAATTTTAAAATCGGTTATGGACGTAAATACCCGCCAAAAAGAAACCTTTGTAGAGAAAATTTTACTTTACTTCAAAGGAGATGTAAAAGGCAAAAAACTAGGGGTTTGGGGTATTTCGTTTAAACCAGATACCGATGATATTCGCGAGGCTCCTTCTATTCAAATCATGAAGAAATTGAGCGCTATGGGTGCCGAAATTATTGCATACGACCCAGAAGGAACAGAAAATGCTAAAAAAGATAGCGAATTAAAAGTTCAATTTGCCGAAAATGCATATGATGCTCTAAATGAAGTTGATGCTCTTTTAATTTGTACTGAATGGTCTGAATTCAGAAATCCAGATTTCAAAGAAATGAAAGCAAAAATGAAAGATGCTGTAATCTTTGATGGAAGAAATATTTTCAGTCCAGAACACATGAAAAAACAATCGTTCGACTATATCAGTATCGGACGCGAAAACATCTTTAATAAATAATACAGTTCCCACATTATATGTCGAAGAAAAGAGTTTTAATCACAGGTGCCGCAGGATTCTTAGGTTCTCATCTTTGCGATCGTTTCATTAAAGAAGGATACCATGTAATTGCCATGGATAACTTAATTACCGGTAGTCTTTCAAATATAGAACATTTATTCCCGCTTGAGAATTTTGAATTCTACAACCATGATGTAACTAAATTCGTACATATACCAGGCGAATTACATTATATTTTACATTTTGCATCACCTGCAAGTCCTATAGATTATCTCAAAATTCCTATCCAAACCCTAAAAGTGGGTGCAATGGGAACCCATAATTTACTTGGTTTAGCTAAAGCTAAAAACGCAAGAATTTTAGTTGCAAGTACTTCGGAGGTTTATGGGGATCCATTAGTACACCCACAAAGCGAAGATTATTGGGGAAATGTAAATCCTGTAGGTCCACGTGGGGTTTACGACGAGGCAAAACGTTACATGGAATCTATTACCATGGCTTATCATAATTTTCATGGGGTCGAGACTCGTATCGTTCGTATCTTCAACACCTATGGCCCTCGTATGCGCTTAAACGATGGTCGTGCTTTGCCGGCTTTTATGCATCAAGCGTTAACAGGTAACGACATAACTGTATTCGGAGACGGTTCGCAAACCAGAAGTTTCTGTTATGTTGACGACTTAATTGAAGGTATTTATCGTTTATTACTTAGCGACTATCATTTGCCGGTTAATATTGGTAATCCTTCAGAAATTACAATCAAACAATTTGCTGAAGAAATTGCTTCATTAATAGACAATAAGGTAAAAATCATTTACGAACCACTTCCAACCGACGATCCTAAACAACGTAAACCTGACATTACCAAAGCAAAAGAAATTTTGGGTTGGGAACCAAAAGTAGAACGTAGCGAAGGTCTACAAAAAACACTTGCATACTTTAAACAAGTTGTAAAGTAATTGGAAAATTAAAGTTCAAAAATAATAGGGTAAAGACTAAGGAAACATTTATCTTTGTCCCCGAAATCTAGAAAAAGTGGTTGCAAATTCTGAAATAGTTGAAGACATCACAGCTCCCCAAAAAAGCAAAATGTCTGAATATCTAACATTTACCAAGATTCGCTTAGCGGGATTAGTAGTTTTTTCTGCTGTATTAGGATATTTGGCATCTGTAGATACGGTAAACTGGATCACCTTAATTGCTTTAACCATAGGTGGAACCTTCATTACTGGCGCAGCAAATGGATTAAATCAGATTTATGAGCGCGACAGAGACGATAAAATGAATCGTACCAAATCTAGGCCATTCCCACAAAAAACTATGACCGTTAAAGAAGGGTATATAGTTTGTTTGGCTTTAGGGCTAGCTGGATTTTTATTATTGTATTTCTTTTGCAATCCATTAACCGCGTTTTTAAGCATAGGTTCATTATTGATTTATGCATATTTCTACACGCCTTTAAAACCTATAACTCCTTTAGCCGTTTTCGTAGGTGCTATTCCGGGAGCATTGCCACCATTATTAGGTTTTACAGCCGGACAAAACACCATTAGTTTTATTGCACTTTCTTGGTTTTTTATACAATTTATGTGGCAATTCCCTCATTTCTGGGCTATAGCTTGGAAATCGTACGACGATTACTTAAAAGGAGGATTTTATCTATTGCCATTACGAAACGGAAAAACTAAAGAAAATGCCTCAACCATATTCTTTTATACCGTAATGGGCTTACCAGTTTCATTAATTCCTTATTTCTTTGGAGAAGCTGGAATTTATAGCACCATAGGTATATTCTTAATGAATATAATCTTTATCTATTTTGCGTATCGTTTAGTATTGCATAAATCAGATAAAGCGGCTACCCAACTAATGTTTGCTTCGTTTATTTACCTACCTATAGTACAAATTTTGTTATTCATTAATTTATAAAGACATGAATACCGCACCAATTTCGGAGAATGAACTTCGAACAAAAAAACAAATGGAAAGAGCAAAAACATTTTTGCTTTACATGGGTATAGGTAGTATGACCATGACTTTTGCCGGCTTAACTAGTGCTTATATAGTACAAGAAGGGCAAAGAAACTGGTACAACTTCAATATGCCACAAATTTTTTGGTTCAGCACCATCGCATTATTAATCAGCTCTGTTTTAATGAACATGGCTTATAATGCTGCCAAAAAAAATCAAGCTAATAAAGCTGGTAAATTATTAATAGGTGTATTAGGACTTGGGGTATTATTTACCGTACTTCAAATATTAGGTTGGAAAGAATTAGTAGATGGTGGACTATATTTTTCAGATAAAAAGAATATATCTGGCTCATTTTTTTATACATTAACTGGATTGCACGTAGTTCACTTATTGGCTGGACTAATTTCTGTTATTGTTACAGCGATTAATGCATTCAGAAATAAATATTCATCAGAAAATTACCTAGGAATAAAATTAACAAGTTATTTCTGGCATTTTCTTGATTTACTTTGGCTTTACTTATTCATTTTCTTAATAATAAAAAACGCATAAATTTATTTCCTATTAAAAAAATGCCGAAATTGTTGGCAAATTGTTAAAATCTAATTTTATTTGCAGGAAATTACGCGCCTTTAAAAATATAAACTATGGCAGAATCTACTAGTGTAACAAAAGGAAACGTTTGGGGAGGCGGAGTTGCTCCGTTCAATGTAAGTTATGGAAAACTAATGATGTGGTTTTTCTTAGTATCTGATGCATTCACTTTCAGTGCTTTATTGATTTCTTACGGTACTATGCGTAACAAGGCTACTAATGTTTATTGGCCTTCTCCAGATGAAGTTTTCAACCACTTCCCTTTCACCGACGCTCACATCAAGTTGGCATTTGTGTCGTTGATGACCTTCATCCTTATCATGAGTTCTGTAACAATGGTACTAGCTGTAGAAGCTGGACATCGTTTCGATAAAAAAGCAGTTATCAAATGGTTAGCTCTTACCATCCTTGGAGGTTTCTTCTTCTTAGGTTCTCAAGCTTGGGAATGGTACCACTTCATTACAGGTACTCACGATGGTAAATTAGTTGAAGTTATTAATGCTCAAGGTTTAGTTGAAACAGTACAAGTATTCGGTGCTAATATGTATATTAACGAATACGGCGCTCAACAATTCGCAAACTTCTTCTTCTTTATTACCGGTTTCCACGGAACCCACGTAGCTTCAGGGGTAGTTCTTAATATTATCGCTCTTATCCGCGTTCTTAACGGATATAATGATAAAGTTGGTCATTATGAATTCGTAGAAAAAGTTGGTCTATACTGGCACTTCGTTGACCTTGTATGGGTATTCGTTTTCACTTTCTTCTACCTTATCTGATCCTACTCACTTTTATTCTTAAATTTACTAATTACAAAAAAATATAGTTATGGCTGGATTCCAAATGGACAACTATCATTATCATACTCAAGTTCCTGGCGAACCTATCGCTAAAGCAAACACTGGGTGGATATGGAAAGGTTTCTTTATATTATTAGTAGTTACAGCTATTGAAGTTGGTTTCGCTTTCCTTAATGACGCTGGTCATGGTGAAACTCGTTTCTTAAGCCTAGAATTCCAAAAATGGTTCTTCATCGCTCTTACTTTAGTAAAAGCATACTATATAGTTTTCTCTTTCATGCACCTTGGTCATGAGAAGTTTAGCTTTAAGCTTACTATTTCTCTTACTATGATCTTAATCGTCTATTTCATCGTTCTTATGATGATCGAAGGTTATGCTTTAAGAGATATCAAATTATTACAACCTGATTTCTTTAAAAGAACTTATAAAGAACATCATGTAACTCCTGCTGGAGGCGAACATCATGATGCTCATTAATTATAAACTTTAATTAATTGAACCCTCTTAAGCTTATTAAGAGGGTTTTTTTCATATTAGTATGAGTCAAAAAACTAAAAAAATATTAGTCCTTGTTGCCCTCTTTATTCTACCAGCTTTCTTCTTCTATCTGCTAGTTTATACTGGCAAACATAAAGTAAATAGGCTGCATTTCTACGGACCTAAAGAAATAGTTCAAGTAGAAAAAAGAGGTAGCATAATTTATGATACTACCTACCACTCTATCCCTTTTTTTCAAGCTCAAACTTTAGACAATATCCCCTTCACCGCTAAAACTCTCGAAGGTAAAATCTATTTAGCCCACTTCCTCGATATGGCTAACTTGAAAGATATCCCTAAAGAAATTACCTATATCGCATCTGAAATTCTACCTACATACCCTAGTCTTCTTTTTGTAAGTTATCTTGAAAATACTACTAACGATTTAAACCTTCAAGCTCCTTCTGAAAGGACTAAAAAACTTGATGGAACTGATAATAGATGGTCTTACGTAAAAGTTGATTCCACTACAGCCCAATACCTTAAATTGGAAGGCTATTTTAAACCAAGCCCAACCGATACTGTTGAATATGACCCTGCTTCTATCGTTTTAGTCGACATGGAAGGTAGAATTAGAGGATATTATAACCCAGCTTTCAGCTCAGATATTTCTAACCTCAAAAAAGAAATCTCATTATTATACAAAGAATATGAACTGGCTTTCAAAACTCACAAATACATTGAATTTAACTAGTATTTTACTAGTTATCTTTATAAGCGCTTGTGGCAATAATACTGAAGTAAAATCGGAAGTTTCTAACCAAGAACTGCCAAATTTAAGTGTTCGAGAAGATGGAACTATTCATGAAATACGTGAATTCAATCTTACCGACCAAGATGGAAAAATATTTTCTTCAAAAACATTAGACGGTAAAATTTACGTTGCCGACTTCTTTTTCACAACTTGTCCGTCGATCTGTCCAAAGATGACAGGCAATATGAAAAATGCATTTGAAAGCTTTAAAAACGATAGTACTGTGTACTTTGTGTCATTTAGTATAGACCCAGAATTCGATACTCCAGAAATACTAACTAAGTATGCAGAAGAAAAAGCGTATAACGAATTTAATTGGCGATTTTTAACCGGAGATAAAGAATTAATCTACTCCATTTGTGAAGAAGATTATATGGCCTATGCTATGCCTAGCGATACGGAACCCGGAGGTTATATACATAGCGGTTTTCTTATCTTAGTGGACCCAAATGGCCATATACGCGGAGCTTTTGATGGAACTTCACTCGGTAAGTCAGAAGACCTAGTAAATGACATATTAAAATTAAAAACAGAATTTTCTATAAACTAATTTTATGTTACAACCATCATTAAAGAAAAACGACAAATTAGCTAATATTGTAATAATTGCACTTTCAATTATTGTTTTTTTAGCTGTAGTAGCTTTAGGAAAAATCAAAATAGATATACATCCTACATTTCCTGTACATGTATTTGCAAAAATCAACGCCATTATAAATTCAACTGTTGCCGTTTGTTTAGTACTGGGATTAGTAGCAGTAAAGCAACAACAATACGAAAATCACAAGAAGATAATGATGACCGCAATGGTATTATCTGCCATCTTTTTGGTGAGTTATATATTCCATCATTTATTTGCAGGAGATACTAAATTTGGCGGAGAAGGAATAATAAAATACATCTATTACTTTATACTGATAACACACATCATATTAGCAGCGGTAATTTTACCATTTATTTTATACACTTCTTATCGCGCATTAATTGGTGAATACCCTAAGCATAAGAAACTTGCAAAAATCACATGGCCAATTTGGTTTTATGTAGCAGTAACTGGACCAATAATTTACTTACTGATAAGTCCATATTACAGCTAAAATTAATACCTTTGCGCCATGAAAAAGAAGCTAGTTAAAATAGTAGGCCTACTCTTAATAAGCTATTGCTCTATTTTTCATACAAATACCACCCTTAACGCTCAGTGTGCAGTCTGTAGAACTTCAGTAGAAAGTTTAGATGGCGAAGACTCTGAGATAAAAGAAGGAGTTAACAGTGGAATTCTTTATTTAATGGGCATCCCGTATGTCATATTAATTGGATCTATCTGGTTAGCTATTCGTTACCACAAAGCCCAAAAAGAAGAAGAAAAATCACTTAAAGAAAAAAGTAAAATAGATGATACACCCCTGGCATGATATTAGCAACCTGAACCAACCTGAAGGAATTGTAACTGGACTTATCGAAATCCCAAGAGGTAGCAAGGTTAAATACGAGCTAGATAAAGAGACAGGACTTATTAAATTAGACCGAGTATTATTTTCTTCGGTTATGTATCCTGCAAACTACGGATTTATTCCTCAAACCTTAGATGGTGACGGTGATCCACTAGATATTTTAGTAATTTGCTCTGAAAAAATCCAATCTATGTGTCTAGTTGATGCACGTATTATTGGTGTCATGTATATGCTTGATCAAGGTGAACCTGACCGTAAAATTATCGCTGTAGCTAACAACGATGTTTCTATGGGTCATATTCACGATATTGAGCAATTACCTCCGCATACTATGCACGAAATGAAACGTTTCTTCCTTGATTATAAAACTCTTGAAAATAAAAAGGTAGAAATCGACGAATTCGGTAATAGAGCTCAAGCTTTAGAAGTTCTTGCTTTCTGTCAAGACAACTACAATAAAAACTACGCGAAGTAATTTCGCAACCAACCTCTTAAAAATGGGTTTACCTAAAATTGCCATATTTGCCTCAGGAACAGGCACTAACGCCAAAAAAATATTGGAATACGCTAAAGAAACTAAAGCCTTTACCGTGGATGTGGCAATTACGAATAAGCGTGATTCTGGCTTTGCCGATCTTATGCTTAAAAATGGTATCAAAACCTATTTTGTAAATAATACGCTTCTTAGCTGCGAAAAACCTATTGAGCTTATTTTACAAGAAAAAGGTATAGACCTTATTGTATTAGCCGGATTCTTACGCAAAATTCCGGATGCGCTCATAGATGCTTTTCCAAACAAAATAATTAACATACATCCTGCCTTGCTTCCAAAATTTGGAGGCAAAGGCATGTATGGTATGAACGTTCATAATGCCGTTAAAGAAGCCAATGAAACCCAAAGCGGTATTACTATTCACTACGTGAATAAAGAATACGATAAAGGTGATATTATCTTTCAAGCTTCTACCCCTATCTCTCCTGAAGATACCCCAGAACAAATAGCTAAAAAAGTGCAAGCATTAGAACATGCCCACTTCCCAGTTATTATTCACAAATTACTTTCTGAAAATTAAAATACCCCGTACAATAATCTGCCTATCATAAAGTAGATAAACATTCCTGATAGGTCGTTTCCGGTGGTAATAAATGGCCCTGTTGCTAATGCTGGATCTATTTTCATTTTATCCAACAATAACGGTATAGTTGTGCCCATTAAAGATGCAAATAGTATTACCACAAATAGTGATATACTAACCGTTAACGATACAGCTATATTATCTGCAAATGCTAATGAATATCCTAAAAGCAACACCGCACAA
Source organism: Bacteroidia bacterium (assembly GCA_036562365.1). GTDB lineage: Bacteria > Bacteroidota > Bacteroidia > CAIKAF01 > CAIKAF01 > JACVCJ01. Next base: position 22,241 of record DATCKI010000030.1, read on the forward strand.
GCTAAAGCTGATATTAATCCAACACCCAACTCTTTAGCCAAACGCTTATACAAACTTTTATTTTCAATAGAATTATTTGCTAATGATTGAACAATAATCGCACTCGATTGTACCCCAACATTCCCCCCCATAGCGGCAATAAGTGGAATAAAAAAGGCCATTTCTGGATGTATCATTAATGTCTGCTCATGCATTCCAATAATACGCGAACCAACAATTCCTCCTAAAAGTCCAATAAATAGCCAAGGTAAGCGCGCACGACTTTGAACCCAGATTGCATCATCCGCCTCAACGTCTTCAGAGATACCTGATGCTAATTGGTAATCTCTTTCAGCTTCTTCTTTCATAACGTCCACCACGTCGTCGATGGTAATACGTCCTAATAAACGTCCTAAATCATCTACAACCGGAATTACCACAATATCATACTTCTCCATGATATTCGATACTTCCTCGCGCTTAGCATTCGTACGAACTGAAACTACATTTTTATCAATTATCTTCGATAAATCGCTATTAGTTGGAGCTAATAACAAACGTTTTAGTGGTAATAATCCTACCAAAACATCTCTGTCATCAACTACATAAATGGCATATAAATCATCTAAATCTTCGGCTTGCTTGCGAATTTCACGAACACATTGAATCATAGTATTCGAGATATTCACCTTCACCAACTCTTTTGCCATTAAACCACCGGCAGTGTCCTCATCGTAATTTAAGAGGTCAGCAATGTCTTTGGCTTGTTCAAAATCGGTAATTTTGGATAAGACCTCCATTTGTTGGTCTTCCGGTAAAGCCGAGATAATATCAGCGGCATCGTCAGAATCGAGGTTATCGATGACCTTTTCCGCAATTTCAGTAGGTGTGAGTAACTGCATGAACATCTGACGATCATCCTCATCGATAAAAGTCAAAGCTTCTGCAGCACTTTCTTCGTCCAAATTAGAGAATACAAATATGGCATCATCCTTAGGTAAACGCATGAGAATCTCAGCAATATCCGTTGGATGCACCTCTTCAAAAACCGAACGTAGAGCTTCTACACTACGTGTATCAACTACGCTACGAATTTCCTCAAGAAAAGCCTTATTTATATTGATTTCTGCCATGAACTGTGCAAAAGTACAAAAACATGCCTAAAATCTATCATAACTTGCTCAGTTTGCTGTCATTTTTAATCAATTAGATCGCTAATTTTCTAAATATTAGTATATACATCTACATTTTTTCACTTTATTTAGAGTGCTATTATTTCAAATTTCAGCTAATTTTATTCGAATTATATATACTTTTACGGCATATGTTATCGTTAAGCAAAATCCAAGAACCGGTAAAGGAAGACATGAAACGCTTTGATGCTCTATTTAAAGACAGCATGAAAAGCAATGTGTATTTACTCGATACCGTTACACGATACATCATTAAACGTAAAGGAAAACAAGTTCGACCTCTTTTCGTTTACCTTTCTGCCGGAACTGTTGGTAATATTAATGTTACTACCGACCGCGCTGCTACTCTTATCGAACTTTTACACACTGCAACTTTAGTTCACGACGACGTGGTTGACGATAGCAACGAAAGACGTGGCTTCTTCTCTATAAACGCTCTTTGGAAAAATAAAATTGCCGTTCTCGTTGGAGATTTCCTTTTAGCTCGCGGACTCCTATTATCTGTTGATAATAAAGATCACGAATTGCTTAAAACTACCAGCGAAGCCGTTCGTCTTATGTCGGAAGGTGAATTGCTGCAAATCGAAAAAGCTAGACGTTTAGATATTACTGAAGAAGTATATTTCGAAATTATTCAACGTAAAACCGCCTCTCTTATCGCTTCTTGCTGCGCTTGTGGTGCCATTTCTGCAAATGCTAATGAAGAAGATATAAATACTATGAAGCTTTTTGGAGAATACGTTGGTATAGCTTTCCAAATTAAAGACGATTTATTCGACTATCAAAACTCTGCTTTAATAGGTAAACCAACTGGTATAGATATTAAAGAGCAAAAAATGACTTTACCTCTTATTAATGCTCTCTCTAAAGCCGATTCTGGAGTTAAAAGTAAAGTCATTAGTACCGTAAAAAATAATAATAACGACCCTAAAAAAGTTGAAGAAGTGCTTGAATTTGTACGTCAATCGGGCGGACTTAAATATGCCGAAGAAAAAATGCACGAATACAAGAATAATGCTCTTAAACTATTAGAAAAATACCCTGATTCTATCTATAAAAAATCTCTGATAGACTTAGTGAATTTCTCTATAGAACGTAGTTATTAATGCTTTCACCTCGTACTCCATCTCTTTTTAGCTTTCTATTTAAGAATATCCTTTTCAGAGTTAAAACTTCTGAAAAACACGTGTTTTTAAGCTTCGATGATGGACCTAATCCAATAGCTACACCTTGGGTGCTCCAATTACTCCAAACGTATAACTTCAAAGCAACTTTTTTCCTTATCGGAAAAAATGCATTGGA
>DATCKI010000173.1:0-4892 GCA_036562365.1 Bacteroidia bacterium
TTTGATTTTAATACCTTGTTTTAGACCAATTTCAGCGTTCCAACCATATTCAGGTCTAAGTTGTGGATTAGGTTTAATATCTACCCCACTTAAGTCAGCTTCAATGAACTTCTCTACTACACTAGGCACACGATAACCTTGTCCCCAACTTGCACGCAAGAAAGTTGCTTTAGCTGCTTTAAAGTTCAATCCAGCTCTAAATACTGGCATAACTTTAAACGAAGTAGTATCGATTTGGTTATATTCAACACGTCCACCTGCCACTAACGACAAACGTTTATATTTAAATTCGCCTTGTGCAAATGCAGCTGCTAAAATAGTTTGACGCTTACCTGGATATAAATTCGACGACATCCAACCATAACTTGCTGTAGCACCTGCCGTTAGAGAGAACATATTATTGAATGTCTTACGATAGTTGTAATCTAAATATGCAGAGTTTGCAACAGAATTTGGAGTACTACCAGACCCAAAACGGAAAGTTCTGTAGTATCGACCTCTAACAGCATGGATATTTCCTTTATCGTCGCTATAATCTAAATGTGGGTCTACAGTCAAGAAATAATATACATCTGAAGAACCATTCGATATTTTAAATGCTCCATTAGCACCATCTTGCCATAAGAAGAAACGACCACTTCTTTCGTACATAACATTACCATTGATTCCATAATGTAATGTTGGTTTTTTCTTAGAATGGTATCGTGTTTTAAAGTGTATTCTATAACGGTTTTGGTCGTTATCTTGGAGTGGACTTTTCTCTAAATAAGCATTAGCTCCGAAAACAAAATCAAGACGATCTTTTGCAAATTTATTTCTATGAGTTACAGAAAGTCCCCCAAACATAGGCTGCGAAACCTTGCTCCACCAGCGTTGTTCAGGAATTCTCGGATTTTGAGTAACACCAGCAAAGGTACTCACTTCGGTTACAGGTTCGCTTCTACCCCAACCTGTTCTTAAGTGCATTACCCCATTTAAAGCAGAACTTCCGTAGAATACAGAACCTGCACCTTTAATAATTTCAAGACTTTCAGTTAATTCAATTGGCATAAATCTCCAATATATACCTTGCATATCCGGAGAAAGTAATGGTAAGTCGTCAACTAATAATTGAACCCGACTTCCTGCCCCATAAGAGAATCCGGTACCAGAACGAATTTGGGCCTGACCATCAACCACGCTCACACCAGGACTTCTAATTACCGCATCCGAAAGTTCAACGGCATTTGTATTTTTAATGACCGAAGGTGATATAATATCTATACTTACAGCTTCTTCAGCAACATTTTTTTGAGTTCTAGAACTACTTATTACGGTCATTTTCATTAATTTACCTTCTTGTTCTAGAGCTATATCTTTTTCTATAACCTGATTAGCATCAAGCGTAATCGAAAAGCTTTCAGTTTTATATCCTAAGAAACTTACCGTTACATCGTAAGTTCCTGGTTCTAACTTAATTTCGAAAGTACCATTAGGTGTTGTTGCTGCACCTCGTCCACCTTTCACAACCACATTTACTCCAATTAAAGCTTCTTTACTTTTAGCGTCAAAAACTTTACCTTTAATTGTTGCCTTTTGTGCCAATACGGGTGATATAACGATTATGGTTAGAAGGTATAAAAACAGATTCTTGATATTCATATATTAGTTTACTTCGGTTTTCAGTTCACAAAAGAATAAAAAAAAAATCAAGCCTTTTTCAGTTCGAAAAAGAAAATACTAACAAGGAATTAGTAAAAATATTTGCATATTCGTTGTCTGAATTAAAGGTATGATTATAACTCGCACGCCGTTTCGTATTAGTTTTGTTGGAGGAGGTTCAGATATGGAGGCTTTTTACAGTCGCCACGATGGAGCTGTAATTAGCACATCCATAAATAAATATATGTATTTATCTTCTCATAAATTCTTTGAGCCTGATCAAATACGTCTTAAATATTCTCAAACAGAGACTGTTTCACAAATTCAAGATATTCAACACCCTATTTTTAAAACTATACTTGAAAAGTATAATATTGAAGGTGGTTTAGAATTTAGTTCTATTGCTGATGTGCCTGCTGGTACGGGTATGGGGTCTTCCTCTTCTTTCACCGTAGGTTTATTACATAATGTGAGAAGTCATTTAGGATTAGAATCAAGCAAAGAACAATTAGCAGCTGAAGCTTGTGAGATTGAAATTGAGCGACTTAAAGAACCAATTGGAAAACAAGATCAATATGCTGCCGCTTATGGCGGATTAAATATATTTCGCTTTAAAAGCAATGGTTCGGTCGAAGTTGAACCTGTTAATCCAGGCCCTGTAAAACTTAAATGTTTGGAATCTAATTTAATGATGTTCTATACCGGACTCCAAAGAAGCGCTTCTGGTATCTTAGCTGAACAAAAGAAAAATATTAGTGCAGATGATAAATTCGAAAATTTAAAAAGTATGACTTTTTTAGTAAATGACTTAAAAGAGTGTTTGCTAAATGGAGAATTAAATGATTTTGGTAAGATTTTGCACGAAAATTGGATACTTAAACAAAAATTAGCAGGAAGTATTTCATCGGGATATATTGATGAAATGTACAATATAGCATTGCAAAATGGTGCTTTAGGAGGTAAATTACTGGGAGCCGGTGGAGGTGGATTCCTTCTATTCTATTGCCCTAAAGAAAATCAAGATAAACTTAAAGAAGCATTAAAACCATTAAGATATTTTCCTTTTCAATTTGAAGAGGATGGTTCAAAAGTCGTATATTTAGGCCATGAATAGTCAAGCGCAACACAGCAACTACTTACATTTACTTACTCAAACTATTTCGAAGTTAGATACTAATACCTTAAATAGTATTACAGAAGCTTTTTTAGATGCATACAATCGTTCTGCTCAATTCTTTATTTTTGGGAACGGTGGTAGCGCCGCTACAGCTTCACATATAGCTGGTGATTTTGTAAAAGGTGCTTCGAGAGGACTTGACAAACGCTTTAAGTTTATTTGCCTTAACGATAATGCCAGCGCTGTTATGGCAATTTCTAACGACCTTTCTTATGAAGAGATATTCATAGAACAATTGAAAAACTTCATGAACCCTGGTGATGTTGTTATTGGTATTTCTGGTAGTGGTAATAGTATTAACGTAGTTAAAGCTATGGAATATGCTAAAAATAATGGTGCTAAAACCATCGCTTTCTGTGGCTATAAAGGTGGAAAAATTAAAGAAATTGCAGACCTTTCGTTACATGCCGACGTAATGGATATGGAAATTGCTGAAGATATCCATTTAGTGGCTTTCCATACCATAAAACAAGCTTTAATTAATGAAATTCACGGTTCACTCAACGTTAGTATGGGTGAAACTTATGACCAAAGAATTAAATAATATCAAACTATCCTTCATCGTTTAGTGTGTTCAAAATTAATTTGTTAGGTATTAAAATAGTTTCGTATCTTAGTTCAAACTTGATATGAAAACCTATGCATAAAACCTTAGCAATCGCACTAATAGTTTACTTATTTACTGGTTTCTATTCTTCAGCTCAAACTCCAACTTGGGCCGATGATGTAGCTAGTATTATTTATACCAATTGTACAAAGTGTCATAACAGCAATGGAATTGGCCCTATGCCATTCGAAACCTATCAAAATGCGGTAGATTTCTCTTCAAACATTAAGGTAGCAGTTATGACTAAACGTATGCCACCATGGCCACCAGACGAAAATTATAGTCAATTTGCACACGAACGTCTATTAACTCCTGAACAAATTCAAACCATACAAGAATGGGTTGATGGTGGAACTCCGCAGGGTAATATGGCCAACGCTCCTGCCCTCCCAACATTCGGAGCTTACGAATTAAGCGATTACGATTTAGAATTAGGTATTCCACATTATACTGTAAATACAGCAACAGACTTATATCGTTGTTTTGTAATTCCAGTAAATAATGCCACAGCTCGCTATATCAAAGATATAGAGGTTATACCTGGAGACCGAAGTGTGGTACATCACGTATTGGTTTACCAAGATCCAACAAATACACCTGCTAATTTAGATGCCGCTCAAGCTGGTCCTGGCTATACATCGTTTGGAGGAACTGGAAGTAGCGCTTCTAAGTTAATTAGTGGTTGGGTTCCAGGGGGAACTGCATTCCGTTTCCCTGACCAAATGGGACCAAAATTAGATGCTAATACTAATATTATTCTTCAAATTCACTATCCAGGTGGGACTTTTAATACGGTTGATAGCACCAAAATTCGAATAAAATTTCATTCAGCAAGTTTGGTTAGAGAGGTTTTAATTGATCCAGCCATCAATCATTTCTTCTTAGATAATGGACCATTATTTATTCCTGCTAATACTACTAAATGGTTTTATGCGCAGTACACTATACCAAGTCAGTATAATGTATCTGTATTAAATGTGGCGCCACACATGCATTTAATTGGCAAAAAGATAAAAGTTTGGGGCGAAACTCCAACTGGAGATACTATTCCTGTAGTAAAAATTGACGATTGGGATTTTCATTGGCAAGGATTTTATGCTTTTAAAAACTTATTAAAAGTTCCAGGAGGCACGGTAGTTAAAGCCGAAGCGTTCTATGATAATACTTCCGCTAATCACGATAATCCTAATAGTCCACCACAAAATGTAAGTGCTGGAGAAAGTACCACAGACGAAATGATGTTGGTTTACTTCACCTATACTCTTTACTTCCCTGGAGATGAAAATATCTCTCAAGAAACAGAACCGTCCAATCCAACCTCTTTGGAACAATCAGACCTAAGTATGTACATAAAAAGCATACAGGTTTACGATGTATATCCGAATCCAGCCTTCGATTACCTTAATGTAGCTATGGCAATTCCAAATCCAACTACTATACATTATAGTATAATCGACATAAGTGGAC
>DATCKI010000247.1:0-3682 GCA_036562365.1 Bacteroidia bacterium
GTCAATAGCTTCATGTGGAAACAAAAATGATGCGGAAGTAGAATTAATTGATAACAAAGATTCATTAAGCTATGCTTTCGGGGTAAATCTTGGTAAAGACATAGGGGAGAGTTTAAAAAGAGATCAAGTTGACCTTTCAAATACTTTGTTTGCAAAAGGATTTTTACATGGATTACAAGATTCTAACATTGCTATAACCGACAACGAGATTCAGAAGATTATCTTCAATTTCCAAATGGTTCGCCAACAACAAATGATGCAAAAAGCTGCTGAACAATCGGCTCCAAACCGTGCACAAGGCGAAGCTTTCTTAACAAATAATAGAAGCGCTGAAGGAGTAAAAGAAACTCCAAGCGGATTACAATACAAAGTAATTAAAGAAGGAAAAGGTGCTAAACCTACTGCTACCTCAATGGTAAAAGTACACTATAAAGGAACTTTATTAGATGGAACTGTTTTCGATAGTTCTTATGATAGAGGAGAGCCTGCTACATTCAGCTTAAATCAAGTTATTGCTGGTTGGACAGAAGGCTTACAATTGATGAGTCCAGGTGGTAAAAACATTCTTTATATTCCAGCTGATTTAGCATATGGAGATAATGTTGACCCTAATGGGCCAATACCTCCAGGTAGTGTTTTAATCTTCGAAGTGGAATTGTTAGAAGTATTAAATTAATAACGTAACAGACTCATGAAAAAAATCTTAGGAATATCTATTATCGCTTTACTAATGGGTGGTACTGCTTTTGCTCAAAAAACAGAAAAAGCACCTAAAGCGAAAAAGTCAAAAAATGCTATGAATTTAGAAACAGATAAGCAAAAATTAAGTTACGCAATTGGACGTGATATTGGAACGAATCTTCGTTTAGCAGGATTGGATATCGATGCAGATATTTTAGCTGCAGCTATCAATCATGGTTTAGCAGATAATGGTTACCAAATGGATGCTGCAACTGCTCAACAAGTGATTGCTGATTATCAACAAAAAAAATTACGTGAAGCTGAAATGGAAAGCGAAAAAGAAGCTGCTAAATATAAAGCAGAAGCAGAAGCTTTCTTAGCTAATAACCGTGGTGTTGATGGTGTGAAAGAAACCCCAAGTGGTCTTCAATATAAAGTAATTACTGAAGGTACTGGCGAAAAACCATCTGCTACTAGCCGTGTAAAAGTTCACTATAAAGGAACTTTATTAGATGGTACTAAATTCGATAGCTCTTACGACCGTAATCAACCTGCTACATTCGGATTAAACCAAGTTATTAAAGGTTGGACTGAAGGTTTACAATTAATGCCTGTTGGCTCTAAATACATTTTCTATATCCCTTCTGATTTAGGATATGGTACAAATCCACCTCCAGGTTCTGCAATTAAACCTGGTTCTCTATTAGTATTTGAAGTAGAATTGTTAGATATTATCAAATAATAATTAAAAGTAATGAACAGCCTGAGTTTTCAGGCTGTTTTTTTTTAATCTATTGCTAACTTTGTAGAAAATATAATTAACGTTTTATGGAGAAAATTACTTGTCTAATTATAGGCGCTGGTCCAAGCGGATACACTGCCGCTATTTATGCTGCTCGTGCAGATTTAAAACCTGTAATGTATACTGGCCCACAACCAGGTGGACAATTAATGATAACAAATGATGTGGAAAATTTCCCGGGATACCCTGATGGCGTTATGGGACCACAAATGATGGAAGACTTTAAAAAACAAGCTGAACGTTTCGGTACTTCTATTCGTTATGGTACCGTTTCTGATGTGGATTTCTCTTCTAGACCATTCAAAATTACTATTGATGGAACGGAACAAGTTTTAGCTGAAACCGTTATCATCTCTACAGGTGCTTCTGCTAAATGGTTAGGTATTGAAAGCGAAGCTCGACTTAATGGTAAAGGAGTTTCTGCTTGTGCCGTGTGCGACGGTTTCTTCTTCCGTAACCAAGAAGTGGCTATTGTAGGTGCCGGCGATACTGCTTGCGAAGAAGCTCATTACTTAAGCAAACTTTGTAAAAAAGTTACTATGCTCGTTCGTAGAGACGAATTCCGCGCATCTAAAATTATGCAACAACGCGTTCTTAATACACCTAATATCGAAGTCCTTTTTAATACGGAAACCGTTGAAATCCTTGGACAAGATGGAGTAGAAGGGGTACGCGTTAAAAATAATGTTACCGGTGAAATTAAAGATATCGCTGTAACTGGTTTCTTCGTGGCTATTGGACACCAACCTAATACTAAATTCCTAGAAGGACACATCGAATTAGATGCTAATGGATATGTGAAAACTATTCCTGGTACCACTCAAACTAGTGTTCCAGGCGTTTTTGCTGCCGGCGATGTGCAAGACATCGTTTACCGTCAGGCCGTTACAGCTGCAGGTACCGGGTGTATGGCCGCACTCGAAGCTGAAAGATTCTTGGCCGCTGTGGAATCTGAATCTGAAATCCACGCAAAATAATTCTTTATTTTCTCTGTTGTATAGTTACTTTGTATTAGAATGAATTTTGTATATCCCGCATTTCTTTTTAGCCTATTCTTAATTGCCATTCCGGTGATTATCCATTTGGTGAATTTGCGTAAATACAAAAAAGTTTATTTCTCTAATGTAAGTCTGCTTCAACAAATTCAAACTCATAGTAAGAAAAAACGTCAATTACGCGAGTGGCTTATCCTTGCCGCTCGTGTTTTGTTTATTACTTTCCTCGTTCTTGCTTTTGCTCAACCCGTTATTAAACAGAATAATACTGATGCACACGCAGGCCCTACTTACGTTTCCCTCTATATTGATAACTCTTTCAGTATGGAAAAACAAGGTGTAAATGGACCTCTACTCTCTGAAGCACTCCGTATAGCAGAAACCGTAATTAAAGCATATAAACCTTCTGATAAGTTTCAAATTCTTACGAACGACTTCTCGGGAAATTCTATGCGCTTCCTCAATAGAGACGAAGCTTTAGCTGCTCTGCCTGATATTCAACCTTCTCCAGCATTATATCCTATCCAACAAATCGTAAAAAAACAATACGACTTGCTTAAAACTTATAGCGGTGGAAATTCTATCCGTAGCTATTTAATATCCGATTTCGCTTCGAATCTAATGCTTAATGACGCATTTCTGCCAGATTCTTCGCTTCAAATTATTGCTCTGCCAGTTCAAGCTGTAGTCCAAAATAATTTAGGATTCGATTCTATTTGGTGTAATTCGCCCACTATTGCACTAAATGTTCCTACTGAAATAGGTTTTAGAGTCGTCAATAGTGGCGAAAATGAAGTGGTAGATCAACCAATTCGTATATTCGTAAATGGAGAACAAAAAACTCCTGCTTTGATTACTATTCCTCCTAAAGCTAAAGCAACAGGAACAGTAATTTTGAATATCTCTAAACCTGGTTTCTATCAAGGTTATTTGGAATTAGACGATGCCTCAATGAGTTTTGATGATAGGTTTTATTTTTCTTTCGTTGTTAAAGAAAAACTTCAAATTGGATTCTTGAAAGGCAAAAATTCTAATCATAAACCTCTTCAGGTTTTCGAAGGTAATCCTCAATTTCAAACTCAAATTTTCAACGAAAATCAACCAGATTTCCAAACGTGGAACTCTAAAGATTTTTTAATTTTAAGCGAAGCAAGTACCTTAAGTAGTGGTTGGACTACCGAATTAAATAAATTCATAGAAAAAG
>DATCKI010000188.1:0-2060 GCA_036562365.1 Bacteroidia bacterium
CCCAGGAATTATCTGCTATGGCCCAGTCCTGAGAAGCATTGGTCAGCAGATTTAAAGTTTAAGTTAAAAGTTTAAGCGATGGGAAGTTCCATCGCTTTTTTACGGCTCTATGTCAAATGTTGGGGTAAGAGAATAAAATAAGAGTATCTGGCTACCATCGTAAAGATATGATGGTAGCTTTTTTTACCCCAAAACAAAATTAAATACAACCCACATAAAAAATGAGTAAGCTAAAATAAAGGCATAGAAATTATGTCTTTAAATAATGTAGTTTTTATTGATAGTATTTATTTAGGCAGCAAACATATATAAGATTCTTGAACGGAACCTATGATAATTTCTGTAGCCATAAGCATTACGTTTTAGCACTTTAATTTTATTATTGCATCCTTCTGTAAATCCATTAGTGTAGGGCGTTTTAAAAGAATTTAGTACAGGAGTTAGCCACTCAAATAAGGTTTCCCTACAAGTATAAAATTCTTGAAGACCACAGCTATCAGCAAGTGCAAACCAAAAACCAAGTCTTTTCTTGGCTTCAGAAACATCTTCAGCTGCTAAAAATTCCAGAAATCTTTCTTTTAATAGATAAGCATTACTTAATTTAGGGGAAATACTAAGCATAACTTCTACAGCATCCAATTCCTCTTGATTTAGCTTCGAGCGATGTTTCCACAAAAGTGATTTGCTTCGCTTAAAGTATTTTCTTCTTTGAGGATGAAGACTCTTTTGGACTTCTTTACGAACTTTATCAAACGCCCAATAAACAAGTCGTGTATAGTGAAATTTATCAGCGACAATCATGGCATTAGGGAAATAGCATTCTACTATATTTTTATAGTAACGAGTCATATCCATAATCACTATTTCCACCTTTTCACGTTCTTTTTTAGAAAAAGAGCGGAAGTATTCGGTAAGATAATGACTAGTCCGACCCGGTAATATGTCAACAACTTTATGATTTTTGGGATCTGCTAAGATACATTGAAACTTTTCTCCACCGGTATTACCTCTAAATTCATCAATAGATAGTACTCTTGGTAATTTAGCCTTGGGAAGGGAAATAAAATCAAAAATACGGTTTATTGTAAAAACTGAAACATTACAACGATTTGCAATGCTTTTTACTGTGTGATTACTACGCAACTCTTCTAATATAAAGGCTTCTAAACTATAGGTCATCCTATGATACTTGGGAACGAAATTATTCGGCTCGTAGAATCTTTTGCCACAATATGAGCAGCGATATCTTCTTTTATGGTAATGTAAAAGTAGTTTGATATGCCCTATTGGTGGACCTTTAATCTCTTGCCAACGATAATCATGAACTTCCATGGTAAGCTCTTTACATCTAGGGCATTCGTATATGTTACGTTCTAACTCAAAATAAATATGTAAAGACCCAATTTTATCATCATGCTCAATTTTTATAATATTTGCATCTTTAATTCCAAGAATTTCTCCTATATAATAATTAGAGAGCATATCCAATATACCTCCTTGTATGATATGGGTTGATTACGGGTTTGGTTTTTGGGTATGCTCTCTTATTTTGCTTTTTAATTATTCTTTTCCTCTCTGGTTACCCCAACATTTATTATAGAACCTTTTTTTGTGTGTTATAGATTTCAAGGCAAGCTCGCTAACCATTTGGAACCTGCTTCGGAGCAGAGAATACTATTAACTAACATTTTCCCGGGTCAGGGCTGCAATAAGGTCAGACCTGGTAATGATTCCTACCAGGGTACCGTTGGCGTCTGTCACCGGGAGTCGATTAATCCGTTTTTTGGTTAGAATGTGGGCGACCTCTTCGGCTGAGGCAGTTTCCTGGACGGAAATTACCTTTTTAGTCATGATATCTCTGACTTTTTTACTTGCCAGCAATTGATGTCCTTTGCTATAGGTAGCCCTGGCTGAGACATCGGTATAAGGGGAAATCCAGCCTGAAGAACCAATAAGTGAAACAATGTGGAGCGAGCCGGAAAATTTAACTATATCGCTACTGGATATGATTCCGATAACCTTTTTGTTTTCATCGACCACCGGCAGACCGCTGATATTAT
>DATCKI010000196.1:0-3544 GCA_036562365.1 Bacteroidia bacterium
ACTACTATTTAAATCATTTAAGATGAGAAAATTTGGTAAAAAAAAACCACCCAAGGAACTTGGGTGGGGATTGCGGTCCGGACGGGACTCGAACCCGCGACCTCCGCCGTGACAGGGCGGCATTCTAACCAACTGAACTACCGAACCGTTCTGTTTTGGTGATGCAAAAGTGTGAGTTTAATTTGAATTTACCAAAAAAACCCTTCACTTTTTTCATATTTTTTTTTCTAAAACATACGCTGGCGGCGTACTATAAATGTACTCAATATTTTATACAATCCACTTTCTATGTCCGCATCTACAAAATCAATACCCAATTTCCCGCATTCTAGCTTGATTTCTTCTTTATATGCTCGTATTTTTTTCAAATATTCATCCCTAATTTCATTTGCTTGTACCTTTATTTCTTTTCCACTTTCCACATCTATGAAATGATATGGTGAATTTCCAAAATCAAAATCTAATTCCTCTTTTTTAGAATATACTTGAAATAATATCACTTCGTGTTTGGCATGACGTAAATGACGAAGCGACTCAATCAAATCCACTTTCTTACTGTTCCAATCACCCTCAAAATCTAAAAACATGTCAGAGAAAATTACAACTAAACTACGTCTATGTATCCTATCTGCTATTTCATGTATAGTTGAACTTAATTCGGCTTTCCTATTATGCTCCTTTACATCTGCTTGCTTTTCTAATACTCTAAACAAAGACTGAATATGAGAACTACTACTTTTAGTCTGTGATATAAAATTCTCAGTACATCCAAATAACTCAAGACTAACAGCATCTCTTTGACGTCGTAATAACTCCATTAAACTTGCCGCCGCTAAGGCCGAAAATTCATACTTATTGAATGGAACATTCGATGGTAAATACATTGAAGAACTACAATCTACGGCTATTCTACAACGTAAATTTGTTTCTTCTTCGTAACGTTTTTGAAATAATTTATCAGTACGAGCATATAATTTCCAATCTATATGCTTAGTACTTTCACCTTTATTATAAAGTCTATGCTCTGCAAACTCAACACTAAATCCATGAAACGGACTTTTGTGTAAACCCGTTATAAAACCTTCTACTACTTGTTTGGCTAGTAACTCTATATTTCCAAATCTATATAATTTTTCTAATTCTATATTCATCCTAGCTTACATCTGTTTTGGTAAAGATATTGATAAAAAGTGAATCAATTTTTATTTTGTTTTACATAAACAATAATTACTTCCGAAGTTGATTAACTGAAAAATTAACCTTAACTAATGATTATTAAAAGTAAAAAATTAAGTAATCCTATTTTACGATTAGGATTATTGGTTATGATTACTTGGAGTTCCAGCAGTTTAGTATCTGGACAAACTTTATTAGATTCTATCACATTTAACAGCGTAGTACCTTATCAGACCTTTGTGGTTCCCGACTGTGTATTTCAATTAGAGATTGAAGCTCATGGAGCCTCAGGTGGAGATGCTTTAACCAATGCTAGTATTTTAGTTGCTGGTAAAGGCGGATATGGAGGTTTAGCTTCGGGTATTATAAATGTAACCCCAGGTGAAACTCTATATGTTGTTGTTGGTGGTGCTGGTGGATATTACACTGGTGGTTTTAATGGCGGTGGTACTGGAGGTAATTCACCTTCAAGTAACTACTCAGGAGGCGGAGGTGGTGCTACCGATGTAAGACGTGGTGGCACTTCTTTAAACGACCGTATCCTCGTTGCAGGCGGAGGCGGTGGTGGCGGAGCTAGTAATTGTTACCCAAGCAATACCCCTCAATATGGTAATGGTGGTGATGGTAATGGCTTACCTGGTCAAAATGGTGCACCATCTCCTTCTGGAGGTCCTGGTTTTGGAGGAACTTTAAATAATCCAGGACTTAAAGGTATTGGCTGTTCAGGATATCTTGGAACAGATGGAACTGCAGGTTCTTTAGGACAAGGTGGAAATGGGGGTATGGGACAAACATGCTGCTGCTCCACTTCTAATCCAAACGGCGGCGGTGGTGGCGGTGGCTACTACGGTGGTGGCGGAGGCGGTGGCGGCTCTGCTGGTACTACTGGCTGCATTGACAACGATAAAGGAGGCGGTGGAGGCGGTGCCGGTGGCTCTAGCTATAACCTCGGTATGGATATCCCTGGTACATTAGGTGTTACTACTAAAAGAGGTAATGGTGTAGTTTATATTTACGCAACTGGAAATTTAAATGCTCATATAATTTCTACTTCAGATACCATTTGTTCAAATGATTTTACATCTGTTTACTATACTGGAATTAGTAATAATTTAATGTGGTCGGTATCGGGTGGACTGGAATTTTTTGGGTCTAATACCGACTCAATCGCTATTATTACAGGTACTTCTAGCGGATATGTATACCTAAACTATAATACTTGTTTATTAGATTCTCAATACATTCACGTTAAAACCCCTTCTGAATCTGTTAGCTTCTTTAACCCAACAAATCCTTCTCTTTGTGTGGGTGACTCTATAGATATTATAGCTGTTCCTTCTGGTGGGACTTTTACTTTAATTCAAGGTCCAAGTAGCGATTTAGTGAATTCTACACTAAAACCTAGCGAATTAATCACCTACGAAGTGGAGTATAGTACTTTATCTTCAAATGGATGTGAAATTAAAGATTCAATAAGTTTTACAATTGAATGTACTTTAAGTGAAGAAGTAAATCAATTAAATGCTAATATTTCCTTATTCCCAAATCCTAACTTCGGAAACTTCACATTAAATAGTTCTGAAGCATTAGAAGGTGAATTAAAGATTTTAGATATGCAAGGAAAATTAGTATATATTAAAACTCTAAATGGAGCTAAAAGCTGTTTAATTGAAACGAGTCTTCCGTCTGGTGTATATGTTCTTAATATTACAAATAACAAAAACCAAACTTACACAAGCAAATTACAAATTGTGAAGTAAAATTTAGCTCATAACTGTTTTTTAAGGAGTATACGAAAAGTGTACTCCTTTTTTATTTATAAATATATAGGCATAAAAAAAAGACTCACCCAAGTGAGTCCTTTTTTTATAATTGTTTGTTTAATTACATGTGAGCTTGCAATTTCTTTAAGATAACATCTTTAGCAGCTACACCTACATGACGATCTACTAATTCTCCATTTTTAAAAATAAGTAGGGTAGGGATACTTCGAATTCCAAAATCAACAGATACTTTTGGATTATCATCTACGTTTAATTTTCCAACTACGGCTTTACCTTCTAATTCGGTAGCTATTTCATCAACAACTGGTCCGATTAATTTACAAGGTCCACACCATTCTGCCCAAAAATCTACTAATACTGGTAAGCTAGATTTTAATACAGTTTCTTCAAAATTTGCATCTGTTATTTGAGTTGCCATCTTAATATGTGTTTGAATTAATGATGTACAAATTTAATAATCTGTTCTCAATTTCTAGGAATCTAATTCTTATAAACCTATAAATTATTTTTATTGAGTCTAAATTTACTACCTAACATTGGGTAAAAACAGTTTTTTAACCCTTTATTAAAATTTAAGGTATTAC
>DATCKI010000199.1:0-2940 GCA_036562365.1 Bacteroidia bacterium
TGATTGAAATTGAAGCACGTTCTAATCCAATGTACGACGAGACCTTTGGTCGTTTCTTTGCTGCAAATTACCAATGTTTTTACTTAGATGTTAACTCTATGAAAGTTAAAAATTTCGAGAGTTTAGAGAATATTCAACGTATTGAAGATTTTGGAACTAAAAATTATGTGAATAATTTTATTTTTGTTCCAAGCGAAAATACTTCACTAATTAATAGTTTAATTCAATATGAGCTTCATTAAAAAATCAGCTAATGCTATACTTGGAAAAAAAGCATTCCAAGGTTTTTTCTCCAAATTGCATTTGTTTGCTTTATATGGATTAAACTACGGACGTGGAGGTTTAGTTGGAGTTAGTGGTGAAGAAAATGTACTTAAAATATTAGACAAATCTTCAGTTTCTAAAGACCCTCAATTAACCATAATCGATGCGGGAGCTAATGTGGGTGAATATGCTTTATCAGTGCAGAAATATATAACCTCTAACAAGCAAATTTTCGCACTTGAACCTGTTAAAGATACCTTCGCTAAACTTAGCGCTAATACTCAAGCTCATAATTCTATTATTCCGTTAAATGTAGGTTTAGGTAAGGATACTGTGGAGATTGAAATCTTCAAAAATGCATTAGAAAGTAAACATGCATCTCTTTACCAAAGAAATATGGACCATTGGGATAATAATTTGAGCCTAAATCAATCTGAAATTGTTAAGATTCTTAGTTTTGAAGAGTTTGTTTCTTCTCAAAATCTTACACATATACACCTTTTAAAAATGGATACTGAAGGTCATGAATTCTCTATCCTACAAGGTGCAACTAATTGGTTGAAAGATCAAAAAATTGATTTAATTCAGTTTGAGTTTGGAGTTTGTAATGTGGATAGTAAGGTGTTTTTCAAAGATTTCTATCAATTATTAAATCCTAATTATGCGATTTTTAGAATATTAGATGATGGTTTTGCATTAGTAGATAAATATAGCGAGCGTCATGAAGTATTCTTAACAACCAATTATCTGGCGGTTTCTAAATTATTCTTAGCTAAGAATAAATCTCTATTTAACTAGTTTTACTATAGCATCCCAAAGTTTATTACTTAAACTTTTACGGGTATAAGCTTCTAATTTTGCTGCTGGAAATTCTGTATAACGAAGTTTTTCTTTGTTTTGGTTAAGATCTTGTAATAACGCTGCCCAAGCTTCTTTGGTATTTGCTTGCGGACTAATACCAGTTCCCAATTCTTTAAGAATTACGTTTGCATCAAAGTTTTCGGGTAGAGCATGTAAGATTTTTCGTCCAGAGCCAGCGTATTCAAATACTTTTCCACCTACTTGTCCCACAAATTCTTCACCTAAACCCAGTGCGTAGTACAACACATTGGCCTCTTTTAGAATTTGTAGAGAACGAGTATGGGGAACATAACCCTCGAAGATAAATTTTCCTTCGAATGGAGCGAGTTTTTCGTGCATATACGGAGGCACCACACCAGCTACCCTAAATTCCCAATTCGTATCAGGATTATTTTCAGCAAATAGTGCAAGTCCATCAGTAAATGCTCTATAGTCGTATCTTTCACTTATGGTGCCTGTAAAGGCAATACGAAGCATGTCGTCTTTAATTTCTTGGGGCTGCCCTAAATCTGCTGTGTCAAATCCATTATAAATAACCTCAAATGGACGTTGATTTATTTCGGGATGTAAGTCGGTAAAGCTCTTTTTAAAGCCTGGAGTTACGGTAATTAAGAGGTCGGCAGTTTTAAGCACTCGCGCCTCTAAGAAACGGTCGTAACGTTCGGCAAGTGGGGTTCGGAATAGGTCTTTATTGTAATATATTTTACTCCAAGGATCCCGAAAGTCGGCAATCCACTTAATATTATTTTTGAGTTTAATATCGTATGCAGCAAGGTGTGTAGAGTGGGGTGGACCAGTAGAAATGATTACATCTGCTCCACGTTTATCTATCACTTTTTGCGCAGCTTTTGTTGCATAAGGAACCCAACCTTTTCGGGCGTCAGGAATAAAGAAATTACCACGCACCGCCATCATTAGTTTTTTTATAACAGAGGCTTTGCCTTGGTTACTAAATCCACCAATTGGTACATCCTTACTCCCACTTAATTTTTTGTAAGCTCCAAATGGTTCAGAAGTGGACGTATGCACTACCGTTACATTTTCAATTTCTGGCAAAAGCGTTTTGTCGATCACCGGAAAAGAAGCTTTCTCAGGATCAGGAGTAATAACCGTAATGTCGCAATTTTGTTCACTAAGATATTTAATGAACTTAGTCCAACGCTGCACTCCTGGTCCGCCCGCCGGTGGCCAATAATATGAAAGAAGTATAATATGGATGCGTTTATCCATTATTTTTCTTCGTTATAGAATCTTTTAAGTCCTGGAATATAATTTCCAAATAAAAACGCTAAACCCACTAGTAAAAGTAATATAGATCCGGCTCTAGAAACTTTTTCACGTTCCCAGAACTTGGTTTTATATACCATTTCTACTTTATGCGAACCTGCTGGAATAACCACACCACGCAATATATAATTAACTTTAGCTATATCAGCTTTTTGGCCATCGATATACACTTCCCATTCCGGATACCAGATTTCTGAGAATACAGCTAGTTTAGAAGAACCTGTTACAGCTTCGTATTCCATACGTTCTGGATGGTAACTAGTAAGTTTAATACTTGCAAGACTATCAACACCTGGAGTATGTCCTGCAATGATATCCGCATAAGATTTTTGTGTTACTGCAATATCTTTCGTATTAATGGTTGTAGTTGCATCCATTTCAGTATCTGCATCTTCAACAACTTGAACTTCGTTTACAAACCATGCATTTCCATTCGCATTGTTGTTAACGTATACAGATCCTTGTTTATCGAAGATAAAATACTTTGTATTTAGCATATTTAATACCCCTAAATTTCTCATAACACTA
>DATCKI010000212.1:0-3480 GCA_036562365.1 Bacteroidia bacterium
CACATAATACTTGGCGCACTATTTATATTTTCGGGCATTACCAAAATTATAATTATTGAACCATTTGAATACAAATTAGTTGAACAGGGTATTCCTTGGGAATATTCTTTATTCTTAGCGCGCTTTATAATTGGAATTGAATGGGCTCTTGGATTCCTGCTTTTATTTTATTGGAACTTTAATAAAAAGGTTTGGATTGCCACAGCAGTTGTACTTTTAGGATTCACTGGTATATTATTAATTGATGTAGTAAAAGGAGATACATCGAACTGTGGGTGCTTTGGAGAAATACTTCCTTTCACACCTGTACAAGGCATCTTAAAGAATATAGTCTTTGGCTTTATTTTATTCTTAGCTTGGAAATTCTTCAAACCTTTAAACCTAAAATATAAGAAATTAAGAGTAATTACTAGTCTAATTTTAGCCATTTTTTTTATCACACTTCCTTTTATAGTTAATTCCATGAACTATAAAAAGTCGAGCGAAATCTATAACAGAAGCGATGTTTTTAAATTAGGCTTAGATACTTTATACCAACAGACTGAAATTCAAACACCTACACAAGAACTTAGAGAAGGTAAGTATTTTATAGCTTATTTAAGTCTTACTTGTCCGCACTGTAAAGTAGCGGCACAAAAACTAGGTATTATTCAAAAGCAACACCCAGAGTTCCCTATGTATATTATTTTAAATGGCCCTAGTGAACTTGAAGAAGAATTTGTTACAACAAATAAGATAGAGCATATTCCACACTATATTTTAAGAAATAGAAAGTTATTTTACGCAATGGCTGGTTATGCAGTTCCAACAATTTATTGGGTAAATAACGATAGTGTATATGCTTCATCAACCCATTTAGACTTAAATAGTAAGCAGATGGAAGAATGGTTAAAGAACCATTAAAATCCCAACATTCAACTTCTTAAAAGCCCTAAATAAAGGCAATTAGTTTATTAACTTATAAACAAGGCTGGTCTTTTGCTTGTTAATGCGTTTTATATGCTTAATTTTGCGCATTTCAAAGTAAAAGCACATGAAATTTGACAAGAATACCTTAATCGGGTTATTATTAATTTTAGGAATTGTTATAGGTTTCTCCATTTGGCAAGCTCCAAGTAAAGAAGAGCGCCTAAAAATGATTGCTCAACGCGATTCAATTGCAAAAGCGCAAGAAATTCAGCGCCAAATAGACAGCACTATGAATGCTCAATTGGCTGCAACTGGCGTTAAATCTACTGAAGACCTTGCTATTGTAAACCAATTGGAAAAAGATTCTACTTTCGCTTTGCTTGATGAGGAAGCTAAAGCCGCTAAAATTGACTCTGTAAAAAGAGCTAAATTAAGCGAAACTTATGGTGGTTTTGGCTCCCAAACCGTGGGTACCGAAAAAACTGTAACTGTTGAATCTGAACTCGCAACTTATACCTTCAGCAATAAAGGAGGAATTTTAAAAAGTGTAGTTCTTAAAGACTTTAAAAAATATTCTTCTAATAAAGAAGCTGCTGATTTAGTTGAATTATATCAATCTGAATTATCTAATATTAACTTACCAATCGTTCTTCCGAATGGACAGGTTTTTAATACTAAAGATGCATATTTCGAAATTGAAGCGCAAGATGCTGATTTAAAAGGTAATGCTTCTACTACAGTTTCTATGAAATTATATGCTGGCTCAAGCAATAAGTACATAGAATTCCTTTATATTATAACTGGGAACGATTATATGACTGATTTCAGAATCAATCTGGTAGATATAGGTTCTGAAATTAAAAAAGGCTCTGACCTAAAATTAGAATGGTATCAATCTGTAGCTTCTCTTGAAAAAGATGCTAAAATAGAAAACACTAAAAGCACTGTTTTCTTCGCTAAAGGAAGCAAAGTAGACGATATAGGTTTTGGTAAAAGTGAATCTGAAGAAATTGAAAAACCTTTAAAATGGATCGGATTCTCTCAACAATTCTTTACAACTACTCTAATTAGCGATGCTGAGTTCACTGGTAAGATTTTATTAGAATCAAACATGGTTGAAAACTCAAGCGATAATACTATTCGTACCTTCTATGCTGCAATTCCTTTAAACTATGCAGGGGGTGGAAACGAAAGCTTTAAAATGCACTTCTATGCGGGTCCGAAAGACTATAAGATTCTAAAAAAATACGACCTTGAACTAGAAGAACAAATCAATTTAGGCTGGAAAGCTTTTCGTTGGATTAATACTTTATTCATCATTAATATCTTCCAATGGCTAGATAGCTACAATTTAAATTATGGTATTATCATCCTTATTTTAACCTTAATGGTTAAGATTCTACTTTCTCCTATTACTTATAAAACCTTCTTGTCGTCTGCCAAAATGCGCGCATTAAAACCAGATATCGATGAGTTGAACGAGAAAATGAAGGATGAAGATCCTATGAAAAAGCAACAAGCTTTAATGGGATTATACAATAAAGCAGGTGTAAATCCACTCGCAGGTTGTATTCCAGCTTTATTACAAATGCCTATTTTATTCGCATTATTCACATTCTTCCCCGCCTCTATCGAATTAAGAGGTCAGTCGTTCTTATGGGCTGATGACCTTTCTAGCTGGGACTCTATTTATATTTTCCCGAACGGCTTTTCAATTCCTTTATACGGCGGACACATAAGTTTATTCGCAATACTTATGACCGTTACTACTGTGCTTTATACACGTATGTCGCAAAATACAAGCGCTATGTCTGGCCCTCAAGCTACTCAAATGAAAATTATGATGTACGTAATGCCAGTTATGTTCCTTGTATTCTTAAATAGCTATAGCGCCGCATTATCTTACTACTATTTCCTAGCAAATGCTATCAATATCCTTTTAACTATGTTGTTCCGTTATGTTGTAATCGACGAGAAAAAACTACGTGAACAAATTGAAATTAATAAAGCTAGACCTGATAGCAAGAAAAAAGGCGGTTTTGCAGCCAAATTAGAGGAAATGCAAAAAATTCAACAACAAAGAGCAGAAGAACTAAAAAAGAAGAAAAAATAGATTCCTTAAAAAATGTTAAATAAGGCTAAAAACTAAACTAAAGTTTTGAAAACAATTTAGCTAGTATTAGTTTTACAACGTTTTCATAAGGGTTGGTTTTGAAAGAGGGTAAGCACTTGCTTGCCCTCTTTGATTTTTATACCATTAGACAAAAAAAAGTAGGCCCCATGACCGACTTAACTAAAATATAAACTATATTTATTTAAAGTGGAATATTACCATGTTTTTTGGTAGGTAATTTTTCAGCTTTATTTTTAAGCATATCGAAAGCACGAATTAATTGCGCTCTTGTATCTTCTGGTTTAATCACAGCATCTACATAACCTCTAGCAGCGGCGATATATGGATTTGCAAATAGCGCTGCGTATTCAGCTTCTTTTTCTTTCCATTTTTGTTCAGGATTTTCAGAGTTAGATATTTCTCTTTTGAAAATAATCTCAGCAGCACCTTTAGCACCC
>DATCKI010000221.1:0-1993 GCA_036562365.1 Bacteroidia bacterium
GAGCAACTTAATAAGATCGTTAGTAGGTTGAAGACACTCTTCGATATTTATGACCAGCCTAAAAAGAATTTTGAATCTGAGAATATTAATATTGTCGAGCTTAGCAATGACCTGAGATTATTGTTTAATCAAATATAGTATTTGGGCCAACAACTTCTATATTTGAAAGTTTTTGCATATCCTTATAAAGATTGCTTATAAAAACTATTGCATGAAAATATTACTATGTACACCTCTGGGTGGTAAAATTGGGGGGATTTCTCGTTGGGCAGAGCATATTTTGGAATACTACACAACCCATGTCAATAAGGAAGAAGTCGATATTGATTTTTTTCGAATGAACCATAAAAAAGGTTCATATTCTGGGGATTCATTGTTATATAGAGCTATTGAGGGGGTAAAGGTATATATACCTCTATTAAGAGGAATAAAAAAGAAAATGGCAGGCACCCCATACGACATCGTTCATATTGTTAGTAGTGCATCTATAAGTCTCATAAAAGATTATTTCATCATAAGACAAGCTCAGAAGTATAATATAAAAACGGTTGTTCATTTTCATTTTGGGCGTATTCCGGAATTAATAAAAACGAATAATTGGGAAATGCGCCTATTACGTAAAGTAATTCGGGCTGCTACAAAAGTAATTGTAATTGACAAAGCATCATATGATGCTTTAAAATCAAATGGATTTAATAATGTGGTGTTGCTACCTAACCCTCTTACGCCAGTTGTAAAAAATATTATTGCTGAAAATAATCATATAGCTAGAAATTCTAATAAAATTATATTTGCTGGGCATGTAGTACGAACTAAAGGGGTTTTTGAATTGCTAACAGCATGTATGGATCTCGAAAACATTGAGTTAAAGCTTATTGGATTCGTTTACCCAGAAATAAAGGAAGAATTGTTACGTTTAGCTGAAACCAATAAGTTTAAAGGCCAATTAACTATTTCCGGAGAGATGGCATACCAGGAAACGATTAAGGAAATGCTCTCTGCCGGTATATTTGTTTTGCCCACCTACACCGAGGGGTTCCCTAATGTTATTCTTGAAAGTATGGCGTGCGGGTGCCCTATTATTGCTTCATCGGTTGGGGCAATTCCTGAGATGTTGGATATGAATGGAGAGAAACCTGCAGGGTTGTGTATCCCGCCTAGGGATGTAGAGCAACTACGCCTGGCAATTTTAAAAATGTTGACAGATAGAAATTTTGCCAATGAATGTGGAAAGAACGCCAAAGAGAGGGTGAATAATTTGTATGATATATCTATCGTTTGGCAACATATGCTTGATATCTGGAAGGACGTAAGAGCTACATCATAAATATTAAAATAAAACTAATACCTTTGCATGCCTTTAATACTATAATCTAGTTTACTACGTGTGAGCCTTTAACTTAAATTAATACAGAATAATCATTTTTGAGGATTATGCAAATAAAAGACAAAATATTACTCATTACAGGCGGTACCGGTTCCTTCGGGAATGCTGTCATGCATCGTTTTTTGAATACTGATCATTTTAAGGAAATACGCATATTCAGCCGCGATGAGAAAAAGCAGGATGATATGCGTAAGCGCTATAATAATCGAAAGATCAAATTCTATCTCGGCGATGTCAGGGATCGTACTAGTGTAGAAACGGTTGTGAAGGGTGTGGATTATATTTTTCATGCCGCTGCGCTCAAACAGGTACCTTCCTGCGAATTTTTTCCATTGGAAGCAGTTAAAACGAATATCTTAGGCACAGATAACGTGCTGAATGCGGCAGAGAAGTATGCTGTAAAAAGAGTGGTGGTGTTAAGCACTGATAAAGCCGCATATCCTATCAATGCAATGGGTATGTCCAAGGCCTTAATGGAAAAAGTGACGATTGCTCGTTCCCGTAATCTCGACGATTCTAAAACCGTTTTCTGCTGTACACGTTACGGCAATGTAATGGCTTCCCGAGGATCTGTAATTCCTTTGTTTATCGATCAAATTAAATCAG
>DATCKI010000232.1:0-2666 GCA_036562365.1 Bacteroidia bacterium
TGGCTATACTTACCGAAGAAGTGGGTGAATTGGCACGTATTATGAGTCGTACCTACGGTGATCAATCGTTCAAGAAATCGGATTTAGATAAAAATCTTGCCGATGAAATGGCTGATGTGCTATGGGTTTTGATGTGTATGGCAAATCAAACTGGGGTTGATTTAAATGCTGCTTTACTGAAAAACATGGAAAAGAAAACTTCTCGAGATGCTGAGCGTCATAAGGAAAATGATAAATTGAAATAAGAATTAAGAAGATTGTCATGAATTTGATTCAACAAGTTGCTCAACAATTAAATTTAGGAGCAAAACAAGTAGAAAATGTATTGAATTTATTGGATGGAGGTGCTACTATACCTTTCATATCGAGATATAGAAAAGAAGCTACGGGGTCTATGGACGAGGTTGATATTGCCAAAGTTCAAAAGGAATTTCAGCGTCTTACCGAGTTAGAAAAGCGCCGTGCATTTATTTTAGAATCTGTTCAGGAAGCCGGAAAAGCTACTCCTGAATGGATAGATGCCGTTAAAAAGGCAATATTATTAAGTGAATTGGAGGATTTATATCTTCCATTTAAACCTAAGAAGAAAAGTAAGGCCCAAACAGCTATAGAAAATGGGTTAGAACCTCTAGCTAAATCTATAATTAGCAGATTTATTAAAGATCCTGAAAGCGAAGCTTCGCGTTATGTGAACGATGCTTTCCCAAGTCCAGATAAAGTTAAAGAAGGTGTGTTGGAAATTATAGCTGAGTGGATTTCTGAAGAGGCAGTAATAAGAACCTATGTGCGCGATTCGTTTTTTAAATACGGAGTTTTTACTTCGAAGAAAAAAAGAGGAACTCGTGAAGGAGAAGAAGTATATAAAGACTATTTTGAATACTCAGATAAATGGTTTAAAATGCCTGCACACCGTGTTTTGGCATGTTTGCGCGGGGCTCAAGAAGGCTTTTTGAATATTACGGTTGATGCAGATCAAGAGAGAATTGAGCAATTTATAATGCGTAGATATCAACGTGGTACGCAAGATTGGATGGAAGAAGCGATTCAGTTGGCGTATGAAAAGCATCTGCAACCGCATTTCGAAAAAGAATGTTTGGAAGAAGCTAAACATAAAGCAGATCTTGAATCTATAGCCGTATTTGGAGCCAATTTAAAGCAGTTGTTATTAGCTGCACCTTTAGGAAATAAGAGAATTCTTGCCATAGATCCAGGTTATAGAACAGGTTGTAAGGTGGTTTGTTTGAATGAACAAGGCGATTTGTTACATAATGAAACAATATATCCGCATCCACCTCAAAAAGAGACGGGACCTGCCATGAAGAAGATTCGATCTTTGGTTGAAGCCTATAAAATTGAAGCCATTGCAATTGGAAACGGAACGGCAGGAAGAGAAACTGAAGATTTTATTACCCGAATAGTTTTTCCAGATAAAACAGATTTACAGGTTTACGTAGTAAATGAGGCTGGGGCTAGTATTTATTCCGCATCTTCGATTGCACGTGAAGAATTTCCGCAGTACGATGTTACGGTGCGTGGTAGTGTGAGTATTGGTCGCCGCTTGATGGATCCATTAGCCGAATTGGTGAAGATTGACCCTAAATCGATAGGAGTTGGTCAATACCAACACGACGTGGACCAAAATTTATTGAAAAGTGAGTTAGATGCCATCGTAGTTAGTTGTGTGAATCAAGTTGGAGTGAATCTAAATACGGCCAGTAAATGGTTATTGCAATATGTTTCGGGTTTAGGGCCACAATTAGCGGCAAATATTGTTGAATATAGAGAGAAAAATGGGCCATTTAGTTCGAGAGAAGAGTTGAAATCTGTGCCAAGAATGGGCCCTAAGGCATTTGAACAATGTGCTGGTTTTTTACGAATACCAGATGCTAAAAATCCACTAGATAACAGTGCTGTACACCCGGAAAAATATAAGTTAGTAGCCAAGATGGCAAAGGATTTAAAGGTTGATGTAGCAGATTTGATAAAGAATGAAGAGCTTCGTAAATCGATAAAGCCAGAAAATTATATAGATACAGAGACTGGATTAGAAACCTTGCAAGATATCATGCAAGAATTAGCAAAGCCAGGTAGAGATCCGCGAGCTAAAATAAAGGTAATGGAGTTTGATAAAAATGTAAGAAAGATAGAAGATTTACAAGAAGGTATGATATTAAATGGAATCGTTTCGAACATTACCAATTTCGGAGCGTTTGTTGATATTGGAGTGAAACAAGATGGTCTTGTGCATTTATCTCAAATGGCAGATAGATTTATAAAAGATCCTAATGAAGTTGTTCATTTGCAGCAACATGTGAGAGTTAAAGTAGTTGAAGTAGATGTAGCGAGGAAAAGGATTTCGCTAAGTATGAAGCTGTAATGTGCTAGCAATTAGAATTTTGGAGCCTAAATTTGTTGTCTTGGACATAAATGGGTAATTTAGAGCAAAATTAAATTGATTGGAATATGAAAACTGTATTGATTACGGGTGCGACAAGTGGCATAGGTAAAGCAACGGCAGAATTATTAGCCGATCACGGATATAAATTGATATTATGTGGTCGAAGAGCAGAAATTTTACAAGAATTAAGTAAAAAACTAGGACGTAAGACAGAAGTATTTACATTGTGTTTTGACATTAGTAAGAGAATGGATGTTCAAAATGCATT
>DATCKI010000006.1:0-4260 GCA_036562365.1 Bacteroidia bacterium
TGCATTTTGGGCATAACCTCATCGTGCAATTGTAGTACTTCTTTAGCTAATTTTTCTTCTTTAGCTTTAGGCGACTCACATGAGGTTAACACCAACGGAAATACCAACATAAATAAAGCAATAAATCTTTTCATAATACTATCAATTTATGCTACAAAGGTAGCAAACGTATATTAAAGTACCACTTTAATCGAAATATTGGCATTACTTTAACTTTGAACATTTACATTTGTTGTATGAGATTGGTAAAGGCATATTGGAACTGGTTAAGAAATAGTGTAAATGCACATGGCATACACTCCCCTTTCCTATTTTTAATGTATAACGAAGTGGTTCGTCCTAAAAAGAAATTGGCCCCCAACTTCAAAGCCGAACAACTACGAAATGCCTTACTAAAAGATCAAAATTATATTGAAAATATAGACCTGGGAGCTGGTTCTAAAAAAAATAAAGGTGATAAAATTCAAATTTCTCAAATTGCAAAACACGCTTTAAAACCTAAGAAACAAGCTCAATTCATAGCCCGCTTAGTTCAATTTATTCAACCTAAAACTATTATTGAATTGGGCACAAGCCTTGGTATTAGCACCATTTATATGGCCAATGCAGCTCCACATTCCGAAATTCATACCATAGAAGGTAACCCACATATCCGAAATATTGCGATTGAAAACTTCAAAAAAGCAGGTTTTGTTAATATTATAAGTCATGAAGGTAACTTCGACGATATACTTCCAAAAATTCTAACAAATAAAGAAATAGATTTATGGTTCATCGACGGAAATCATACCTATGAAGCAACTTTACGTTATTTCGAAATGGCTATGAATTCTAAAAAAGACAATTTATGCATCCTTTTCGACGATATATATTGGAGTGAAGGCATGCAAAAAGCTTGGGAAGAAATTTGCGCTAAACCAGAAGTAAGTTTAAGCCTCGACTTATTCCATTTAGGTATAATTTTCAAAAAATCATCACTTACTAAAGAACATTATTATATTCGTTAAATATTCTACAGGTATGAATTCTATTATTAAAACCGTTGGTATCACACGTAATTTCAAAATGGGTGCCGAAACTTTAAAAGTTTTAAAAGGCATTAATCTTGAAATAAAAAAAGGTGAATACGTTGCTTTAATGGGCCCATCTGGATCAGGAAAGAGTACCTTTATGAATATAATTGGTTGCTTAGATACTCCAAGTGGTGGAGAATATTATTTGAATGGAATCAATGTCAGTAAAATGTCTGACAACGATTTGGCAAGAGTTCGAAACAAAGAAATTGGCTTTATATTCCAAACTTTCAATCTTTTACCTCGTTATACTGCTTTAGAAAATGTGGCTATGCCATTAATATACGCAGGGGTTTCCAAAAAAGAAAGAGACGAACGCGCCAAAGAAGCTTTAACAAAAGTAAATTTGGCAGATAGGATGATGCACAAACCTAACGAACTTTCGGGGGGGCAACGTCAACGTGTGGCTGTAGCACGCGCTTTAATCAATAAGCCTAGCCTACTTCTTGCCGACGAACCTACTGGTAACCTCGATACCAAAACTTCATACGAAATTATGGCCCTTTTCGATGAATTACATAGCGCCGGAAATACCATCGTTATCGTAACTCACGAAGAAGATATAGCCCTTCATACTGAACGTATTATTCGCCTTCGCGACGGAATAATTGAATCTGATACTCCAAATTTGCAAAGAATTAAAGCGTAATTTACAATCTATAGCTCATAAATTCTGAAAAGTAACGTTAACTGTACTAAGTACTTTAGTATCTTAGTCACAGCATGAAGAAAACATCCATTTTTATCATATATTTCTTGCTTTTGCCTGTTATTTGGGGGCAAAATGCACTAATTAGCGAACTTAACAAACTAAAAACTGACCCCGGATTAAGCTCTGCTGCTTGGGGATTTTATGCTTATAATCTTACTAGCAATAAGGTAGAAGCTGAACATAATAAGGAATTAAATTTGGTTCCAGCTAGTGTAATGAAAACGATTACTACCGCTTCTGCACTTGAAATACTAGGTCCAGAATTTAGATTCAAAACCCGTTTTTACATTAATGGTACCGTTTCTGATGAAGGTATTTTAAATGGAGACTTGATAATTCGCGGAGGTGGAGACCCTACCTTCGGGTCTGAAACTAACTCTGGACGCTGTCCAGATTGCCTTGTAAACGAAATTATAGATATGCTAAAAGCTCATGGAATTAAACTTATAGCAGGAGATATTTTAGCTGATGATTCTTATTTCGAAGCCATGATGACTCCAGGTGGGTGGAACTTTAGTGATATAGGAAATAGATATGGTGCTTCGCCAAGCGGACTAAGTTTTATGGATAATACCATTTGGTTCTTATTTAATTCTGGGCGTGAAGGTAGTAAAGCAGAATATGTAGGAGTACGACCAAATTTACCTGGCTTTCAGGTTTATTCAGAAGTTATTGCTAGTGGAATTGGAGATAATGCTTATGTATTTGGGGCAGAATATAGTAATCATCGATTCATTAACGGGAAAATCACTCCTAACCAAAAAGAATTTGAAGTAAAAGCCTCTATGCCAGACCCTCCTTTCGCTGCTGCTTATACTTTTTATAATAAATTAAATCAAGCCGGTATTTATATAACTGGAGTTGCAATAAATACAACACAAGCACGCATTCCTATTAATTATAATAGTCCGCAAATAAAACTAATAGGTACTATTAGTTCGCCTACCCTTTTTGAAATTGCGAAGATTACGAACAAAACCAGTAATAATTTATATGCCGAGCATTTACATAAAGCAATTTCGGCACAGCAAACGGGCCAAGGTCGAAATAAATTGAGCAACGATATTATAGCGAATTATTGGGAAAATAGAGGATTAAATAGTAATCAGTTATTTATTACAGATGGTAGTGGATTAAGTAGGAGTAATGCTATAAGTGTATATAATATAGTGCAACTATTTAAGTATATGCATCAATCCAAATATAGCAATCACTTTTACGAGAGTTTAAGTATTGCAGGAGTCGATGGTACATTAAAATCGTTATGTACTGGTACAAGGGCGGCAAATAATGTGCATGCGAAGAGTGGTACCATGAGCCGGGTAAAGGCTTATGCTGGATATGTAGACACGAGAAGTGGTCAGCGTATTG
This sequence comes from Bacteroidia bacterium, assembly GCA_036562365.1. Taxonomy (GTDB): domain Bacteria; phylum Bacteroidota; class Bacteroidia; order CAIKAF01; family CAIKAF01; genus JACVCJ01. Next base: position 3,157 of record DATCKI010000006.1, read on the forward strand.
CTTTTGCCATAGTGGCCAACAACTATAATGTAAGCACTTCAGCCATTACCAAGAAGATGGAGAACTTAATGGTAAAAATGGCAGAAATGCCTTAATTATTTATCAGAGAAAATTCCTTTAGCAGCGGCATATTCAGTAGGGCGCACGCCAATAATTTTAGCGAAAGTATTACTAAAAGTTGGCAAACTAGAATAACCCACAGCATAAGCAATCTCAGAGATAGTCAATTTCTTCTCCGCAATCAAATGTAAAGCTCGCAACATCCTAAACAGAATAAAATACTGCACAAAACTCATTTTAAGCTCTTTTTGAAATAATCTAGAGAGTGAACGCGAGCTAAATCCGAAAGTAGTTGCTAAATCATCAAATAAAACTTGATGTCCTACATTTTCCTCCAAGTATTTCAATACTTTATTTAGTCGTTCATTGCTAGTTAAAGGTAGAGAGAAATGGAGGCGATGCTGACTAAGGTCTGGGAGTAAGCAAGCGAAAGCTTTAAGGATGCTATAATCTTTTTCAGAAGATTTAGGCACTGGCCCATTCCATTTATTCGTATACATTAAAAAATGCAGTAGAAAGTCGTTAACTGGATAAATAGCTGTTTCCTTGTAAAAACCTGGATTAGAATCCAATACAGGGAAATACACATTACGCATAATTACCTTTTCAGAAGAAGGGAAAATGCAGTGTTTAACACCTGGAGCAATTAACATATAGTGCCTAGCAGGAAGGAAATAATTTGTAGTTTCTGTCTTAATATGTACTACTCCGCCTTCGGTGTAGAGGAATTGTACTTTTTCATGACTATGTTCAGCGATATATTTTTCCCCCATAAAATCGTGATTAATATACATCCCTTCGGGATCATAATCGACGTCTATCAAATATCGTCTAAACTCTTGATTTTCTTCCATATGAAAAAATGAATAAATAAGGTTTGGATTAATTAAATATAATCAAATATAAATAAAATTGGCTATGATAAATAATAAAATGGCAAAATCTAATTAAACAAGTGATCATCAATGCCCTACCTTTGTGGTCATAAAATTAAGCTGAATACAGGTAAAATTTTTTCAAAGGTTTTTAAGGGGGGAAGGTAAA
>DATCKI010000017.1:0-3508 GCA_036562365.1 Bacteroidia bacterium
GGAGTAAAAATCTTGAATTGGCAAATGTTTGGTTTGCTAATTGGTGGTATCCTTTGGGGCGTATTAGGCGATAAACACGGACGCCTATCAGTGCTCTTCGGGTCTATACTCACCTACTCGCTTGCCAATATTGCATGCGGATTTTTACCTTTTTGGGAGAGTGATAATCTTGCCGAAATATACATGGCATTGCGATTTATTGCTGGCGTTGGATTAGCAGGAGAATTAGGTGCTGGTATTACCCTTGTATCGGAATCCTTACCTAAAGAATTACGTGCTATTGGAACGTCGCTGGTTGCTGGGTTTGGACTACTTGGAGCGGTTGTTGCCAATTTCACGGTGGAACTAAGCGGATCCTGGCATGTTGCTTACTGGATTGGTGGCGGAATGGGCATCGCTCTCCTACTTCTTCGCGTAGGTATTGTAGAGTCTGGAATTTATAAAGACGTACAAGAAAAATCGCATGTTAGTAAAGGGAATATTGCGATGTTTTTTACGAATAAAGACAGACTTTTAAAATATCTAAAATGTATCAGTATTGGCCTTCCTACTTGGTTTTGTATAGGCATATTAGCCATGTTTGCCAATGAATTTGGGAAAGCGCATGGGATAGAAGAGCCGGTGAATCCGGGCATGGCTATCATGTGGGCGTATGTAGGTATCTCGGCGGGAGATTTTCTAAGTGGTTTTATTAGCAACGCATTAAAATCGCGCAAAAAAGCCATTTTTTATATGCTAATTTTCACCTTGGTGGGAGTAAGTCTTTTGTTATTCGGGCCTGTTAAGAGTCCAGGTTGGTATTATTTTTATTGTGTTTGGCTAGGTTTAGGAACAGGCTATTGGGCCATGTTTGTAACCGTTGGTGCGGAGCAGTTTGGAACGAATATTCGTGCTACAGCAGCTACCACTATACCCAATTTTGTACGCGGACTATTAGTAGCTATGACGCTTTTATATGAAGGATTTAAATCTTTAAATTTAAGTGTGATTTTAAGTGGAACTCTAGTAGGTGTCTTAGTTTTCACACTTGGTATTTATGCAACTTTAACCATACCAGAAACACATGACAAGGATTTGGATTTTATAGAGGAATAAAAAATCCCCTTGCTTGCGCTGGCGCAAGCTACCAAGCTTGAGCCTTTAATTTATTATTCTTCAATCCAGGTCACCTTATTAATCCATATATTCCTTCTACCTTCAGGCATTTCGCCTTCCGGATAACCTAAGAATAATACGCCCATAGGTGCTTCATCGGATTCTAATTGGGTATAAACCTTAAATTCTTCACTGAATATCATTTTAGGTGTACTCCAAAAACAGCCAATTCCATAAGCTGCAGCCATTAATGATAAATTCTGCACAGCACATGCAACTGCCCAATCCTCTTCAAAATCAGGTACACGTTGTAAAGCATCGCGTTTTCTGTATACTAAAATTACAGAACCTCTTCGCTCACCACGCTTAATAAAGTTGTCGTATTTATTTTGAAGGTACTTCTCTTCAGGTGTGAATTTCTTGTACAATTCACCCATGAACGACAATAACTTAAATGTTGCTTCTCCAGAATACACTTTGAATCTCCATGGTTCAGTATTACCATGATTAGGGGCCCAATTGGCGGCCTCCAACATTCGTTCAATTTGTTCTTTATGTACTTTTCTAGAGCTATATTTCTCAGGTTTTAGAGATCTACGCTCCTTCATTAACTTCATTAAATCGCTCAAATTGTACAACATAAACTTACACTAATTTCTTACATAAATCAAACAACTCCTGGCCTTGTAAATCGCTTACTGGGGCATAGCGTGCTGCCTGACATTGGTCAAAAATACGGAGAATAATCTGAATTTTATCGTCTTCAATTCCTTTAGTTCTTAAATACTTCACTTTATCTAACTGAGAATAATACTCATCTGCTCCATATTTCGATTTAAGTATATCAACTAACCATCTTTCTAATTTAGTATACTTATCATCAGCTAATTGAATCTCATTTAATTTCTTTAAAGCTACACTTGAAGAATAGGCAATTTTTCTTGACTTCCTATATTGAATAAATTTCCAAATTCCGAATCCAATGCCTGTTGAAAGCACTATAGAAATTAAAGCCATTGCAATTTCATTCCAAGTAATTCCTTTTCTCGACTTAAAAGTTGGTGTCGAATTCAATTCATCAGAACTTAGAGTCAATGACTCATTAGCCTTCACATTCATTTCAAATTCTGGGGTAGAAATTACTTCGTATTTTTCTTTATCAGGATTAAAAAACACAAAACGTTGTGCTGGAAGTTTAAGTAACCCAGACTTCTTTGGAATAATTGAGAAAACATATTCAATTTTTCCCATTGGGATTCCGGTACTATCATCAATTTCAGCTTTAACTAGAGGTTTAAAAACATCCCAATCATCATTACTTGGAAAAGTATAATCAGATAGAATATTAATATTACCGCTTCCATACAAAGTCATTTTATAGGAAAAACTTTCGCCTTGTAAAACATTCGTATCTGCAATCATAGCTTCTACTGAGTAATTACCAATGGCTCCTTTAAAACCAGATGGAATATTTTCATTAGGTAAAGATTTAACAGGTATATTCAATTCTTCAGCTCTAACATTTCTTCTATAAATAGAATTATCGGTAAAAGCATTAAAAAATAGGTCGAACGGATTTTGAGGTCTTGAATTTCCCGTATTTTTATCTAATTCAACAGTAATTGCACCAGCAGGAACTTTCAAATATCCAACTTGAGTAGGTTGAACTATAAGTTTAATCAATTCTAATTTAGAAACGTTTTTACCCTTAAATGTAGCAGGTTTAAAATCCCTTTTAGTATATTCAATTTTTTCTTTGATCAGAACGTTAGTAGGAGGAGGTAAGTATTGATCTAAGAATGAATATTTTCCAAGTGTATTGGCATATAAAACATAACTTATTTCAATAGGTTCACCCAAGTATGCATATGGTTTAGACGACTCAATAGCTAAGGCCATAAAAGGTTCATCTTGGGTTTGTGGAGATTCTTCAAACTCTGGTCTCCCCTTACCTACCTTTACAGTAATGGGTTGTGTTACCATATTTTGACCATTGATTTTAGCTGATACAGAAGGAATTTTATAGGTTCCCTGTTTCATGGCCATTAAAGTAAAAACAATAGTTTCACTAGTTTGACCGTTAATATTAGTTCTACTTGTAGATTTTCCAATAAGCCTAAATGGTTCAAAATTTGGAGTAACTAAATTAGAAAAACGAGCATTTTCAATATGAATTACAAACTCGAAAGGCTCCCCTACCTTCGGATTAAAGGTTGAAACGTCTGAATAAAATCTCTGTGCTATCGATGATAATGCAATTGCCCAAAAAACGAATATACTAAGTAACCTTTTCATATCACCAATCTTTATCTGGTCTAATAGTAGAACGTGGAGTTGAGTTTTTACGTTTATCTTTTTCTTTATTTTCTAGTAATTTAAGGACCTCTTCGTTAGCATTATTTTTATCAAGAGG
>DATCKI010000018.1:0-23836 GCA_036562365.1 Bacteroidia bacterium
CAGAGTTAAAACTTCTGAAAAACACGTGTTTTTAAGCTTCGATGATGGACCTAATCCAATAGCTACACCTTGGGTGCTCCAATTACTCCAAACGTATAACTTCAAAGCAACTTTTTTCCTTATCGGAAAAAATGCATTGGAATTTCCTGAAATTGTACGCAATATCCAATCACACAAACATCAAATAGGAAATCATTCTTTAAATCATAAAAACGCATTCAAAACCAGTTTACAGGAATATTTAGATGATGTAGATGCTGGACAAAATGCCCTAGAATCATTAGGAATTAAAACAAAATTATTCAGACCACCATACGGAAAACTTACAAATAAAGCATTTCAGAAAATTAAATTTAAATCGCGCATTGTTTTATGGGATATTATTTCCGAAGATTATGGAAATAAAAAGTCTGATGTTTTACTTCGCAAATTAATACGGCAAACTCGCCCCGGTAGTATAGTAGTTTTTCATGATAGTGAAAAATGCTTCCAAACTCTACAAGAACTTCTTCCAAAATATTTAGATTATTTGAAAAAGGAAGGTTATATTTCGAAGGCAATAGAGCAAAGTTATTAATGTTCCTATTTTCGATATTGATATTTCAAAACCCTCCATTTTGTCGAAATAAAAGAACGTTCTAGATTTGCTTACGTTTAATTTCAAAAAACGCATCTATTATGCAAATTGGAAAGAACTTTCATTTTAGCGAAACCGAACTTAAATCTATAGAAAATACTATAGTTGAGTGCGAAAAAGATATTTCTGGAGAAATAAGAGTAGCTTTTGAATACAAAAGCAATAGTTATACCGGCGCGGCATTAACTGCGGGAATGGTATTCTTACTTATAAGCACTTTAATATTTTTATTTATTGAAGATATCTTGTTTCCCAATACATTTATCTCTTACTTTCAAGATCATTATTTAGTTTTAACGCAATTTGTAAGCTTTTGTATAGGTTCATTAATCACTTTATTTTCGCCTAATCTTCAAAGAGCATTTACTTCTAAAAGTTATATGCGAAAATCGGCTTATGAAAAAGCGGAAACTATATTCTTAGAGAAAGAAATATTTGCTACCCGTCAGCGCTCTGGAATTTTAATTTTCATGAGTCTGTTAGAGCATCAGATAGTAATTTTACCAGATGTAGGATTAAAAGCAAAAGTAAAACCTAAAGAATGGGATAAAATTGCTCAAACTATAGCTAAATCTTTCCAAAAACATCAAGCAGCAGATGGGATTCAACAAGCAGTAAAAGGTTGTAGAGAACTTTTGTTGAAATATGGATTTGAAGCTGGCCCTGACGATTTAAACGAATTATCAAACGATATTATTTTACCTAAGAAATGAGAAAATTCGCTTTACAACTATTTTTCATTTTTGGCATCATAGTTAATGCTTTGGCGAATGGCACTCCTATTCCACCTATACAAGGCTCACATATTATTGATCAAGCTCAGATTTTAGATGCAACAACTAGAGACATTTTAGAGCGAACTATTCAAGCTCACGAGGATAGTACAAGCAACCAAATTATGGTGCTTACTATTCCTAAACTGATTGATGAAACCATCGAACAATATGCAGTTAGAGCTTATTCGCAATACCGTTTAGGAGCTGAAGGTAGAGATAATGGAGTTCTACTGATAGTAAGTTACGAAGACCGAAAAATTAGAATTGAAGTTGGTTACGGACTTGAAGGTGCATTAAATGATGCATTATGTGGTCGCATTATCAGAAATGATATTTCACCAGAATTTAAACAAGGTAACTATAATAAAGGTGTTTTAAATGGAGTTCACTCCATTATTAGTGCCATCCAAGGCGAATATAAAGCCGAACCTGGTACGGGCGGAGAATTTGATGGTGCAGATGCATTAATTCTGATTGGATTTATTGTTATTATCATTGTTTTGGTCTCTTTAGCTAGTGGGAAAAATGGTGGTAGAGGCGGAGGATGGTACTCTGGCGGATACCGTGGCGGTTACTACGGAGGTGGTTGGTCAAGCGGCGGCGGTGGCTGGTCTGGCGGCGGTGGCTGGAGCGGTGGCGGTGGCGGCTTCTCTGGTGGAGGCGGCGCTTCTGGTGGTTGGTAAATTGTCTCTTTGAACTATACTATATATGAAAAAAACAATTTGGATTACCGGCGCTTCTTCTGGAATCGGAGAAGCTTTAGCTAAAGAATACGATAATCAAGAGCATGTTCTCTTTTTATCTGGACGTAATATACCAGAACTTGAACGCGTAAAATCTGAAATTAAATACGCCCAAGTTCACATCATACCTTTCGATATTTCCAATGAAGCAGCTAGCCTCGATGCCGTTCAAGCTGTAAAAGACCTTAGCTCGGGCCAATTAAATTTGCTTATTAATAACGCTGGTATTAGTCAGCGCTCTCTTGCATTAGATACTATCTTAGAAGTCGACAAAAAACTGATTGATGTAAATTATATTTCTCAAGTTCGACTTACCAAAGCCGCTATGCCAATGCTACTTGCTAGTGGAAATGCCCAAATTGTAGTTATTACAAGTGTTATGGGTAAAATTGGTACTCCTTATCGCTCTGCTTATGCCGGCTCTAAACACGCTTTGCACGGTTTCTTTAACTCTCTTCGCGCTGAATTGCATGATAAAAATGTAAGTGTTACCATTATAAGTCCAGGATTTGTACAAACTGCCATCTCTATTAATGCCCTTACTGGAGATGGATCTGCCCAAAATTCTATGGATGCTGGTAATGCAAATGGTTTAACTCCTGCTCAATTCGCTAAAAAAGCTAGAAAAGCAATTGAAAGGAAGAAAAAGGAAGTGATAATTAGCAAATTCAAAGAAAAATTTGGGGTGTTTATGTATAAATTCTTCCCAGATATATTTGCTATTTTAATAAGAAAAATGTCGGTTCGATAAAAAAAAAGCCTTTCAAATGAAAGGCTTAGCGCATCCGAGAGGATTCGAACCCCTATCGACAGAACCGGAATCTGCTATTCTATCCATTGAACTACGGACGCTTTGCCGCAAAAATACCATTTTTAGTGGAATGTTTATTGCACATACACCAATTTCATTAGATTTGCGTTAATGCTTTTGATGAAACACAAACTTTTATTCTTAGGTGTACTTTTTATCCTATACCAAAACATTGGTTTTGCTCAATTAACTCCAATGTTCGAATGGTCTAGTATGTTACCCTATAACCAAGCTAAATGCGTCACTGAAGCTGACGAATACGTATATGTGGGAACCTCTACTGGCTTAGTTCGTGTTGCTAAATCTGACTATTCTATCCGTCGATTTAGTAAAGAAGATGGCATGGCCGACTTCGACATTGCTGCACTTGGATACAGCAATTCCACTCAATCTTTAATTATTGGTTACAAAAACGGGAATATTGATGTTTTAATTGGTGGCGAATTCTATAACCTTCCAGAAATCGTTAATTCTGGTTCTATTTCAACTAAAGTAATTCATTCTATAACCGTTAAAAATAATTTAGCTTATATATGCGCAGGTTATGGTATTTCTATTGTTGATCTAAATAATAGAAAATTCAAAAGTACTGCTAAATTTCAACCAGCTGGTCAACCAGAATTCTCGGTTTACGATATCGCAATCGACGAACATAAAATCTACGCAGCAACTGCTAAAGGTTTGTATGAATATTCTGACCTAAACCTTTTCGAAGATTTTGGGTCTTGGAATCTAATGTCTGGACTTCCAAATGGACACTTCACTTTCGCTGAAATTTTTAATAATAAATTATATACCGTTTACTCTAATTTAGCAACCCACGCTATCGACGACGACGATACACTTTTCTTCTTAAATGGCACAAATTTTGTCCCTTCAACCGAAGTTGTTAATGCTACCATTACTGGGTTAAAAGAAAATAGAAATAAATTAGTCATAAATTACAAAACATCTGGTACAAACTACGTTTTGGCCAAGAATATAGATTGGTCCGACTATGTTTCAACTACTAATGCGTATTTTTCTAATACCTCAGCAAGTGTGTACGCACAAGACGGGAAAATTTATATACCAGATTTCTACTTTGGTTTAGTGGTTTTACATGCTAGCGAACACGTAGATTTAATCTCTGTTCCTGGTCCATTTTCAAATAGAGCAAGAAAAATTACCTTCCAAGATAACACCATTAACATTGCTTCTGGTGGTTTTAGTCCTAATTTTGGAGATGCTTATATCGGTGAAGGTTTATTCTTCAATAAAGACAATAATTGGAGTTTTCAAAACTTCTTAAACCAACCATTATTAATTGGGGCATCCGACTTTGTATGCCTAGCTAATGACCCAAAATCTAAGAATACCGTTTATGCTGGCGCTTTAACAGGTGGATTATATAAATTTGAAGATCAAATTTGTGTCCAAAAATACGACTATGCATCTACTGGTGGATTAATAGGTACAGCAAGCAAGTCATCTGTATACGCAATTCAACCTGATGAAAAAGGGAACTTATTTATTGCTCATAATGGGGCTACCCCCGTTAGTATATTAAAACAAGACGGTAGTATCATTTCTTTTCCAATTCCATACGTAAATTCAAGTGATAAAATTCTAGACATAGTACATGTTACCAATGATATAGTTTGGTTTGCAACTTATGGAAAAGGAATTATAGCAATTAAACATGAAAATTATGTTCCTACTAACGTAAGACAACTTACAACTGCTGTAGGTAATGGGAAATTAACGAGCATGAGTGTCACCTCTATCAAAAAAGATAAAGATGGTGAAGTTTGGGCAGGAACTATAAATGGCTTTACTATTTTCTATAATCCACAATCTGTATTCACTTCTGGGGTAAATATTGATGCATCACAACCTATTGTAAAGGCCGATGATGGGAATAATGAACCAGTTTTAAAAGGTGCCAATATATTAAGCATTACAGTAGATGGAGGCAACAGAAAATGGATCTGCATGCAAGGGGCTGGTGTAACATTATTAAGCGAAGATGGATTTAAAATTGAACAATCTTTCACGAAATCTAATAGCCCACTTTTAGGTGATAATGTCTTTAATGCCGATATAGATCCTAAAACCGGAATGGTTTATTTCAGTACTGAAAATGGAATTAGCATTTTCCGTTCTAATGCAACAGAAGCAACAGATAAATTCGAAGATGTTTACGCATTCCCAAATCCTGTAAGACCAGGATATAATGGATATGTAACCATTACTGGTTTAGCTGAAGATGCGGAAGTAAAAATTACTGACTCTAATGGTCAACTTATATACGAAACCTTTGCAAAAGGCGGTACTGCTACTTGGAACTTATATAGTTTTAATGGACAAAAAGCTAAGAGTGGAGTATATTTAGTTTTTGCAAATGGCGAACAGAAAAAGTCTAAACACGTCACCAAAATTTTAATCATGCAGTAATGGAAAGTGCTTGTTACGCCTTATTAATTCAAGCTACTAAATACGGTGAAAGCAGTTTAATTGTTAAATTACTAAGAGAAGATGGTGTGATTACTACTTGCATAGCAAAAAGCACAAGTAGAAAAAATTCGGCTACTCCGGCTGCCGTATTTCAACCATTAGGTTTACTAAACGTAGAGCTTAGTCACAAAGGGAACCCGGATGCTATGCACAACTTAAAATCTGCATCCTTTGCTGAAAATCCAAATTCTATTTATCAAAATCCTATAAAACAAGCTATACTTTTCTTTTACGCTGAAGTCTTACAGCAATTACTAAAGCAAGATTTTCATAACGATTATAAATTACTTTATAATTACATAATTGAAAAGAAAGAAGAATTAAGTTCCGCTGAACAAGTTTCGCCTTATCTACCTATCATTTTCCTCTTAGATTTAGCGCAATTTTCAGGTATTGGAATAGACCCAGAAAGCTATGAATTTGGCTATGGATTCGACATAAGTGAAAGTCGGTTTGTACCAAGGCATCATATGAAAATGAAAGAACTTTTTTTGGATAGTAATGCTGCTGAATTACTGGCCAAATTAATAATGAAAGACAAGATCGACACCCTTTATTCCAAAGGAATAAGAAACGAAGTACTTGAGAAGCTTTCGAACTATTTCAAAGTACACTTTCAAGGCAGTTTTCAGTTGAAAAGCCCAGAAATATTATCTGTTGTACTTGGTTAATTAAAAACGGCTAAGAATATTTTTCACCGATTGGATATAAGATCCAGGGAAAAGATTTACATGCACCAAAAGAGGATAGATATTACAAATATCTAAACGTTTTTGCCATCCAGGTTCAAGTGGATATTCAGCATCGTAGGCTTCGTAAAATTCAAGGTCAAAGCCCCCAAATAAACGGCTCATACCAAGATCCATTTCGCGGTGACCATAATAAACTGCAGGATCATAAATAATAGGCTCACCATCTATGCTGCACATAAAATTTCCACCCCATAAGTCGCCATGCAATAAAGCGGGCTTTTCATTTGGGAAGATTTCAGGAAGTTTAGTATATAAACTTTCCATCTTTTTCACCACATTTTCATCCGCTTTTTTGTTATCAACTGCCAACTTTAACATGGGCTCTAAACGGTTTTCTATAAAGAATTCAGCCCAATTGTCTTTGAAAGTATTTTTCTGTTTTAAAGACCCGCAGAAATTATCTTCATCTAAACCAAATTGACCATTAGTGTTTTTATGAAGACGAGCGATACGAGTTCCAAAATCTTCCCAAAAACCGAACTCAGGATCACCTGGTTCTAAAAGTTCTAGAAGTAAATAACCATGAGTACCTTCTTCGTATGCGAAATATGCTTTAGGAACACGAATACATTTTGCATCTGCTAGAAGTTGTAAGCCTTTTTTCTCTTGCTTAAACATACCTCTATTTTGGCCTAGTTCATTGTATTTCGCAAAGAAATTACCAACAGTAGTGCGCAAGATAACTGCTTCATTTATGGAGCCACCACTTTTAGAATCTATAGATAAAATTCCAGCACCCGAACCAAAGGTTTGGCGCAACATATTTTCTAATGCATCTTGCACATCAACTTGTACCATGATTTTTAGTTGTTATATTTCTTCTATTACAAAAAAATGTATTTTTGCGCACATTTAATAACAATAGTTATTAAAGAAATTAACACTCAATTGTAAGTTAATCAGGGGAATTAGCTCAGTTGGCTAGAGCGCTACACTGGCAGTGTAGAGGCCACCGGTTCGAATCCGGTATTCTCCACTTTTTCTGAATAATTATTCAGAAATTATTTTCCACCTAATTCTTTATATCTAAAACACTCTATTATATGGTCGTTTACCATGCCTATAGCTTGCATATATGCATATATGGTAGTAGAGCCCACGAACTTAAATCCACGCTTTTTTAAGTCTTTTGATATCTTATCAGAAATTGCAGTTTTAGAAGCAATATCTTTTAAGGATTTGACTTTATTTTGAATAGGATTTCCATCTACAAAAGCCCATAAATAGGCATCAAAAGATCCAAATTCATCTTGAACTTTCATAAATGCTTTCGCATTTGCAATACTTGCCTCAATCTTACCTCTATGCCGAATTACACTTTCGTTTTGAAGCAAAATATCTACATCATTCTCTGTTAATTCTGCAACTTTTTTTAAATCAAAATTTAAGAATGCCTTTTTAAAATGGGCTCTACGACGTAAAATGGTAATCCAACTTAAGCCAGCCTGAAAACTTTCTAAAACTAAAAATTCAAATAATAACTTATCATCATGCACAGGAACACCCCACTCCTTATCATGGTATTCCACATACACAGGTTCTGAACCACACCAGGCACAACGATGTTTTTCCATTACTTAAAAACTTCTTTAGATTTATCCCAATATACATCCAATTCAGCTAATTTCATTTCTTGCATTTTCTTGCCTTCCTTTTGAATAGCTTCTTCCATAAATTGGAAACGAGAAATAAACTTAGAATTGGTTCGAGCTAAAGCATTTTCTGCTTCAACACCAATAAATCGAGCATAATTAATTAAGGCGAACATAACATCTCCAAATTCAGCTTCAATTTTATCTTTATTTCCAGCTGCTACTTCTTCTTGTAATTCCAGGAGCTCTTCTTGAACCTTGTCCCAAACTTGATTTTTATTCTCCCAATCGAACCCAACTCCAGCCACTTTTTCTTGTACACGCGAAGCTTTTACAACAGCTGGCAAAGATTTAGGAACACCTTCTAAAACCGATTTCTTACCTTCTTTTAATTTAATAGATTCCCAATTTTGTTTTACTTGCTCAGCCGTTTCAGCCTGTATATCTCCGTAAATATGCGGATGACGATGAATCAGTTTTTCACAAATTCCATTCAATACATCTGCAATATCAAATGCACCTTTTTCGCTTCCAATTTTTGCATAAAAAACCATGTGCAACAATAAATCTCCCAATTCCTTCTTGACTTCTTCCAAATTATTATCTAATATAGCATCTGCTAATTCATAGGTTTCTTCAATGGTAAGAGGACGTAAAGTTTCCATGGTCTGTTTTCTATCCCATGGACATTTTTCACGCAAATCATCCATAATATTTAATAACCTTTCGAAAGCAACTAAACGATTGTCCATAAATTTTAAATTTATAGCGTAAATATACCCATACTTTACTTGCCTAATGAGAAAATCCACCCTTTTAATGATATTTATGTGTGCAATTACCACGAGCGTATTGGCACAATATACGGCCATAAGGAACGTGGAGAACTACGCTGCAAATAGAATTGGAGCCTTTTATTCAAGAGGCTTTATGGTGCCACATTCTAAGGTTATGTTAAACATGCCTCAAGGTCCAATTCAGCAATTAGAGCTTTTTTATGAACGTCAATTAAAAGGGAAGAAAACCTGGCAACATAGTCACGCCCTCCCTTCATGGCGTGCAATTGCAATGTACACGCATTTAGGTAATCCTAGTTTAGGTTCTGCATACACTTTAGCAGGGGCATTCAATTTCCCAATTTTTAGAAGTAAACACTTTCAGTTTAGTCACCTCGCAACCTTCGGAATAGGATTTTTCCCTAAACATTTCCAAGTGCATAAACACGAAGAAAATCCAGCTATTGGTTCACTCATTAATTTTCATGTTCGCTTTGCATTCGAAGCCGAATTTAGACTACAAAAACATCTATTTGCCTACGCAGGACTAAGTTTTGGACATTGGAGTAATGGAGCTTTAAAAATGCCAAACTTAGGTATAAATGTGCCTGCGTTTTATTTTGGACTTAAAGGAGGATGGGGCTTATTCAATACACATAGATATAAAACTTTTAGAGTGAAATATCCATTCACCTTAAACATAATGGCAAACACGGGGATTAAAGAAATTGACCCTCCCAAAGGTAAAATTTATCCTGTTGCTCACTTGGGAATTGAAGTAGCTAAACAACTTACATTTAAATCGACTATTACTTTTGGTAACGACTTATTCTATGATGCTAGTATTATGGATAAAAGTAGATACTTAGCAAAGCCTATTAATGGGAACAAAATGTATATAAGGTCGGGATTACATCTTGGTTATGAATTTTGCATAAATCACTTATCTATTTACGCACATTTTGGAGTATATTATTTAAGATTCGATAATTTAACTGGACCTTTATACCAAAGAATTGGATTGAAATACAGAGTACATCCAAATATATTTTTAAACACGTCTCTAAAATCGCACATGTTTACAGCCGATTGTGTGGAATTTGGATTGGGATATAGATTAAATCTTCAAAGAAAAAGAAATGATAAGACGTTTTAGTATATTAATCGTATGCTGTGTCTTTATTAGCGCATGCAAAAAGGAAAACAATTGCCTTCAGAAAAGTGGGAATGAAATTTCTGAACTTAGAGATACGAGTTCCTTCTTTCAAGCTATAAGAGTTCAAGACATAGTAGATTTAGATTTTCATACACAAAAACAAAATTCCATAGAAATAATAGGTCCAGAACACTTGATAGATTTAGTATATACATCTGTCGATTCAAATCAATTACACATTACGAATAAAAACTCGTGTCGTTGGTTAGGCAAATACGACAAGAGCTTTAAAGTTGTTGCTAACATGCCGAATATCCATAATTTAGAAATATACGGAGCCAATAATATTAATGGATTAGATACTATAAAGAGTTCATATTTCAGAATATATTTAGAGACTGCCAGTGGAAGTTTGAATCTTAAAATAAACAATGATATTCTTGCATATTCTGACTATAGCGGTATTTGTAAAAGCAAAATTGAAGGCTATACAGAGCATTTGATAATGGAATCAAGAAGCAATGCACAAAAAGACTTCAAGAATTTAAATTGCCGTAAAGCACAAATTATTAATCATGGTGCTACGCACATTTATATTGGTCAGGTCGATACATTAGATGTAATCATAAACCATGTAGGGAATGTATATTACAAAGGCAATCCAGTGATTTTACAAAACCAAACTAATAGTACAGGCAAACTGATTAAATACTAACATCAATCATTCCCCAACTTACACGTTCAGGTATCCAGAATGTAGGGATAGTAAGAGTTTCTG
Organism: Bacteroidia bacterium; assembly: GCA_036562365.1. Lineage (GTDB taxonomy): Bacteria > Bacteroidota > Bacteroidia > CAIKAF01 > CAIKAF01 > JACVCJ01. Next base: position 10,518 of record DATCKI010000018.1, read on the forward strand.
ACAGTCGAGCAGGAACAGTTCCTTTGAAAATATCAGAAAGATTATGTTCCATTTCAATAGAACAGATAAGAACATCAATATTTTTTTCTTCGATATATTGATTAATAACTTTTACAGAGTTGGGAGATTCTCTTTCTTCTAACCAATAGGGGACACCATGTTTAATGGTATAATCTTCTACTTGTTTACCAGCATTTCTAAGTGCAATTATATCATCACGAGTAGAGTTCGTATTCAACATAAGCAGATGTAACCTTGCATTATATACTTGAGCAAATAGAACTCCGTAATAAAGTTTTTCGCGAGAATGTTTGTTATTGTCGAAAGGTAGTAGAACTTCTTTAATTCTTTCAGTCTTTTCAGGCCAAGCGAATACAGGCAAATTAGTTGTTTTAGCCAGTTTATAGGCGGCATTTTGACTAATATGTTGAGGTGCTCCTTTATGAGTTTGAATGCCCACAAAAATTTCAGTTGCTCCTTTTTCTGAATCCAAATGTTCAGATACTAATTTATTCCATTTATTAGCTGAGCTAATTACATTGAAATCGGGATTAAATATTTTATTTTGAATAGTTTTAGTTAAATCTTCATTAGTTCCAAATTTTAAGCCTTGAGTCAATAATTGCTTTTCTACAAAATCTTCTTTAGAACAAAGTGCTGTTAATGGATGGCGAAAGTATTTAGCAATTTTACTTGCTTGTTCAATAGCATTCCAAGCGCTTGGGGAGAAATCCATTACGGTATAAATCCTATGGAGCTCATTTCTTTGAGTTGGCATAAATTTAGTATTTAAGTTCTAACGAATGTAAGCTACAAAATTTTATGTTATTTAAAATAATTTAACTACATTTTTTTAGGACAAGCGCCGCATTACATCCCCCAAAGCCAGATGCAGTCTTCAATATACAATTTAAGTCTATAGATGAATTTTCTTTTAAAATGTGAATTTTTCCACTAACACCCAAATTATCGGCATCTATATGCGAAGGCCAAATATTGGTTTGCATTGCCTCTGTACAAAGGGCTATTTCAATTAGTCCGGCGGCTCCTAATGTATGTCCTGTATAAGCCTTGAAACTTGTAACCGGCGCGTTTATCTCCATACGACTATAGGCTATACTTTCCATCTCATCGTTATATACAGTGGCCGTACCATGCGACGAAACCGCATCAATTTCTGATACCTTAACCCCCGCTTTTCTCAGCGCTTTTTCCATCGCTATACGCAAACCTTCTCCATCTCTGCTTGGCCCTGAAATATGATTAGCATCATTGCTTTCTGCAAAACCACAAACTTTCGCACATGCCCTATCCGATTTACTATCCAAATAAATGGCAGCAAATCCTTCCCCTAAATTTAACCCATCCCGTTCTTGATGATATGGCTTACATGGCTTAGTACTTATAGCCTTAAACGAATAAAATCCTGAGTAAATAAATTCACTCACTAAATCGGCACCCACAACTAAAGCCGATTCAATAGTACCTATTGAAATTAATTGCGAGGCTAATCCAACTCCCGATACTCCACTTATACATGCGCATGAAACTACTATAGGCTCTTTAGTTAGATTAAGGGCTTTAGCTAGGTCTTGTGCAGTAACCCACAATTTTTTATTTTTAAAATCTTTAGCCTCTATATCTCCTTTTGTGGTGGTAAATATTAATTGAGTATCTGGATTAAACTCTCTGAATCCAAGCTTATCTTTCAGTTTATTTGCCACCTTTAAACTTCCTTCCAATATTCCTATTGGCTGTTCAAATATCATACACGGAAATTCTTCTCCTGTTGGAAGTTTCTTAAATCCAAACTTTCTTTTTTTGGCCAAAATTTGGGTGAATGCTTGATGTAAATCTTCTCCAATAGGTAAGATTACTTCAGCAGCTTTTATAAATGTTGGAATTGAATTCATTCTACATCAAAATTGATAAAAATTTACTTAAAATGCATCTAAATTATTTAAGCTTTTAAAGGCTTCGTATATTTGTATAAATAAGCCCCCGCTTTGCGTAAGATACTTTTCTATATAAATTTCATTTTTGCAGTATGCCTTCTTTTGGCGTATTCAGCCTATTTTGTAAATCCAAACACCTCGTATATTCCAGCATTCTTCGGACTTACATACTATATTTGGCTAGCAATTAATGTGTTTTTTATCTTAATTTGGTTTTTCCTAAAAGTTAGATATAGTTTGCTTTCTATCTTAGTTATTGCAGTTGGATTTACGCTTCATAAAAAACAATTTGCAACGCATTTCTCTATCAATTTAAACCCTCCTGATGGGTATTTTAAGTATATGAGTTATAACGTACAATTATTTGGACTTTATAATTGGAAAGAAAACAAACAACATAGAGACGAAATCTTTAGATATTTGAAGAAGGAAGATCCAGATATTATCACTTTCCAAGAATACTATGAAGATGATTTAAAACGCTTTAAAACCACCGATACTTTACGTCAAATTATAAATGCCAAAAATGTGCATTTTGGAGTAGCTTCTAGTCTTAAAAACACACAACATTGGGGCATTGCAACTTATTCTAAATTTCCTATCATAAACAAGGGCGAAATCAAATTCTCTAAATCTAAAGGCAATATTTGCATTTTTACCGATATTAAAATTGGGAAAGATACCGTAAGAGTTTTTAATGTGCATTTCCAGTCAAATCACCTTCATACTGAAAGTATAGAAAAGATTATTCAAGGTGATAGTACTGCTAAAGTTCTTGCATTTGATATGCTCAAAGCTCTAAAAAAAGGGTATATTAAAAGAGCTGGACAAGTTGATACTGTTGCATCTGCAATTAGTATGAGTCCATATCCAGTAATAGTTTCAGGCGACTTTAACGATATGCCAATTTCGTATACTTATAAAAAACTTACGGAAAATTTACAGGATGCATTTTTGAATGAAGGTGGAGGTTTTGGATTTACTTATGCTGGTAAAATTCCATTCTTACGTATAGATTATATTCTACACAACGATAAAATTGACGCAAAAAATTTCAAAGTTTCATCAAAGAAATTATCCGACCATTACCCTATAAGTGTATGGTTAAAAGTGAAAGAAGATCAAAGCTTAATTACTGAAGAAACATCTTCACAGGAATAAGACAACTCTTCTAAAGTCTTCATAAATTTAGGATGCATGTATTGTGCATTATACTCCAAACAAGGCAAAAGAGCAAATTTTCGTAAATGCATACGCGGATGAGGCAACAAAACAGACCTCGATTCATATACTAATTTACCTGCAAATAATATATCTAAATCTATAGTTCTAGCTTCGTATCCATTACCATTTCGAACCCGGCCAAAACTAGCCTCAATCGCTAGCAATTCAGCCATAAAATCATCTGGATTTAAGCTACTTTCAATTATTAATAATTGATTTATAAAATTACTTGATTCAAAGCCCCAAGCTTCAGATTCGTAAAACGAAGATCGATATACTAAATTTCCTAATTTCGGTACTAAAATTTCGCAAGCTTGATTTAATATAGTTTGCGTATCACCCAAATTCCCTCCAGCTAATATCCAATATTCCATACTTATCTAATAAGGTTCACAAAGCCTTTAAAATCGCCATAATCTTCCAATTCTAATCCTTCCATAGTAATACGATAGACATAGGTATCAGAAGGACAAGCACGACCTTTTAAATCAGTTCCATCCCACCCTTCTTTAGGATCAGCAGTTGTATATACTAATTCACCCCAACGATTATAAATTCGCATGAAATACTTATTTCTATCAAAACCTATACCTTGCGGCCTCCATACATCATTTAAACCATTACCATTAGGGGTAAATGAATTCGGGATATAGTAATAAATATCTGGGGCTACATAAATCTCTTTTGTAGCAGTATCTCTACAACCATTTTGATCAATAGCAATAATACTTACAGGATAATAGCCTCCGTCTTCTAATCTAAAAATTGGGCTCTGATTTATACTATCATTTGAATTGGGAGCTGGTAAAATCCAAATAAAGCTAGTATAATTTTGAGAGGCATTAATAGCTTGTCCAATTGGCAATAGTATATCAACCGTATCGTTCAAGAAGTTAAAATCGGCCAATAAACTATCATTGCTAATATTAATTATCGTTATTGTATCACTCAAAACACAACCATTTACATCTGAAACGGAAACGATATATGTAGAGTCGCCATACAAACCAAAAACTTGATTGGTAATAGATCCATCATGCGGCCAAACCACATTAAACGGACCACTGGTACCTGCCACATTTACATTTGCCGAGCCAGCTCCTTTATTACAAGTATCAGGAGTTTGTGTAGTATTAATGGTAAAATCGTAAAGTGTTGGAACAACAAAATCTTGTGTATTACTACAACCATTAGCATCTGTAACCGTTAGGGAATAGTTACCACCATTTATATTATTCCAAGTAGATGCATTGGGTCCACCTGCAGGCGTCCAAGTAAAGTTTAATGGCATTGTTCCACCATTCACAGTTACCGAAGCTGAACCCGTTGGAGCATAACATAGAGATGGTGTTGTTATGGCATCTGAAAATGTTATCCCCGAAAAATTGAAATTAGTAGGAATCGCTGTTCCTGGAGTTAAGGCATTTCCACATAAATCACTTATAGTTCCATTCGCCAAAGTCACCGTGTAAACGCCAGACTCTGTAAGATTAGTACCTAATTGAATTACTAATTCATTAGAATACATACCCGTTCCATTACAAGAAACTGAGTTGACAGGAATATTTCCGCTTGGACCAGAAACCGTGAACATATTATTGGTTAACGAAGCACAACTAACAGGTTCGCTTAATTCTAAAGTAAAAGAATTTGCATTACAAGCTAAGGGTGCCGCTAAACCAAGTACAGTTGGGGCATTATTATCAAAAATTTGAGCCGTACTCATGGTAAAATCAAGATTAAACCCTGAAGTTGAGCCTCCGTAATTATTGATAAAAATGATATAGGTTTCTCCTGCTAAAACGGGAATCATAGGATTAAATCCTATCCCAGGAGCATTGGTACCATTGGGTCCTGTTGCAGTGGTAACAGGGGCAAAATTACAGCTCACTAAAATGGAAGGATCTGTAAATATATCTGCACAAGTAGAATTGGTAAGATTGAAAACAGCCCAATCGTAGTCGGTAGGGGTAATTGGATTTAAGAGGAAGCCCAAATCTCCATCAGTTTGAATAGTTAAGGCATACCAAATACTATTTACCTCGCCTCCGCCTATACAACTGCTAGTACTATTTACTTCGTTCGGAATATTTCCAGAACCTATAATGGCATTTGGGTTATTGATAACTGAATTACATACAGGTATTGCCCCAATACAGTCTTGCGGACTCGATTGCCCATAGGCAAATGGCCCTAAAACTGCTACTAAAATGAGCATATAAATTACCTGTAACTTCATTCTACAAAGGTACTCAATTAATTTTTCCCCGATTTACAAACTTCAAAAACGAAAATATGCTGCATTTTAGTATAAACGCATAATCTTATTTATCTAAGAATGAAGAGAAAAACTATTTTAATTTCAGCACTGTACCTGGTTCAGGAACTCCACTTCCTAGGCCATTAATTTGCTTTAATGCATTCAGTTTCACCCCATATTTTTGTGCAATCTCCCATAAATCTTCTCCTGAAGCTATACTATGATCGCTACAAACATGACATGCTTCCAACTTAGGTTCTAAGAAAATTAAATCTCCTTCTCTTGGCTCTTGCTCATCGTCCATATCATTATATCTACGAATTTGCCATTCCGCAAGTCCGTATCGCAATGCAATCGATAAACGCGTATCACCTTTTTGAGCATAAACCGCATTCAAGCCATTTACCACTACAACTCCAATCGGAGTTTCTGTTTCTACTTCTTCTATTCTTAAACGATTTAAATTGGTTGGATCATTCCCCGCAATTACTTTGCTTTCGACCACCACTCTATCCTGAGATTTAGTATTGTCTTTAGCTTGACTTCTGCCTGAAACCACAGGCTTTACTTCTGGTTTAGGTTCAGGTTTAGGTTCCTCTTCAGGCTTTTTTGCTACGGCTTCACCCGAATTTTCAATTCCGCCATTTACCACCATTTGGTCGAAGTCGTACAATCTATACTTTTCAATGGTATTTATTAGTTTTTCAGCATAAGTAGGGAGGGTTGCATAACCTGCAGCTTTCAATTCACGCGCCCAACCTTTATAGTCAGTTATGTCTAATTGGAAACATTTTGCGTAACGAGGTCTCGAGATTAAAAACTCGGCATGATCGGCGTAAGAATCTTGTACGGATGGGTACTTGCGGAAACATTCATTCGGAGCGTCATCGTCTTTGTAATAGGTTTCTCCCGTCCAATTATGACATTTTATTCCGAAATGATTATTCGCTAAGGTGGCAAGATCACTATTTCCAGCACCACTTTCTAAAATACCTTGAGCTAAGGTTATACTAGCAGGAACTTTTTTTATACGCATATTATTCATGGCAGCATCTTTGTACATGTCTATATACTGCAATGCCGTCATTTGCTGAGCCATTAAACCCAGCGAAAAAGCACAAAAAAATCCAATTAAAGCCAACTTACGCATCATAATACAAATTTACAACGCATTCAAGTTGCAATTTGATGCCTATTTAAGTTTTGTAAACATTATATTGTGAATTCTATACCTCTACTTTTACTTCAATTTGACCCTAATTATTCAAAATTCATTGCATTACAACCTAAGTCTTTAAACGCTTTTTGCCATTTTTCATACCCGCGTATGCCTTGTATCCCTCCAGTATGATAAAATGCAAGCTTACTTCCACTTGGAATAATTCCATTTTCTACATCGCTAAATAGGGCTTTCATAGCCTTTGATGTATAAACAGGGTCTAATGGTACTTTATACTTCGTATAAAAATCGAGAGCAAATTCCAGCAATTCATCGTTTACTTTAGCATAGCCTCCTTCGTGCGCTATATCTCGCCATATTGCTCTATCAACACCTTCAAACTCGTTTTTCAACCCTTTTAAGGCTGGATAAATGAGAATTTCTGAACTCTTCGTAAACTTCAAAATTCCTCTTGCACTTGTTCCAGTTCCTAATGCTGTGGCTATATGTGTGTAATACTCATCAATTTCTGCAAATTCTTCAAAGCCTAATTCCCCTAATTCAAAATTTCCGCCTTCGGGAACTACAAAACTTTTCGGATATAAATCAGACAAAACTTCAAAACTTAAATTTCTAAGTTTAGTATATTCATCACGACTAACAAAAATCAAATTTGCTCCAAACCTTTCACAATCTTTCAAAGTTGGCGATAAATTTTCTGGTCTTTCTCCACGAATAATCAAAGCTAGTTCAATTCCCAGTTGACTTGCAGCGTACGAAATAGCAAAAGCATGATTACTATATGCACCACCAAAACTGAGTAGATTTTCTTTACAAGAAGTTGGGAATAACTGAAGAGTTCCGTATAGTTTTCTCCACTTATTTCCTTGGACAGGACTTCCGAAATAATCGTCGTACAAAACATCAAACTCCACATTTTTATCTTTAAATGCAGGTATAGGAATAGATTGAAGTTTTGCCTTTTTCATATTTCAAAGGTAAATAAAAGCAAAAATTACTTACTTAAAATAGCGACAAAGTGTATGAGTATTTTCTCTAATTTTGCTTTATGAATAAAAAAGGAATTATTTTCGCAGCTATTTTATGCTTTTGCGCTAGTTTATCGGCATTTAGCCAAGTGTTACCTTATGTAATTTTCACGAAAGATGGGAAGAAAACCACTTTCGAAAAAATGGCTAAAAAATTGTATAACAACCAAGTTATCTTATTTGGAGAATATCATAACAATGCCATTGCGCACTGGTTACAATTCGAATTAGTAGCCAATTTACACCAAAAGAAAAAGCCTTTAAAATTAGGTGCTGAAATGTTTGAACGTGACGAGCAAACTGCGTTAAACATGTACCTTGAAGGATTATACACTCCAGCTCAATTAGACAGTGCAACTGGTGGAGTTTGGAAAAACTTTACTACAGATTATAAACCACTTGTTGATTTTGCGAAGAATAATAAACTAGAGTTCTGGGCTACAAATATTCCACGTCGATTTGCATCTATGGTTTATAAAGGAGGTTTTGAAGCATTAGACACATTAACTAAAGAGCAAAAAGCATGGATTGCCCAATTGCCAATTAAATTCGACCCAACATTAAAAGGCTATGCAGAAATTAACAAAAAGGCTGGCGGACATGGAGGCGACAACCTAGCTAAATCGCAAGCTATTAAAGATGCCACTATGGCTGAAACTATTATCCGTCACTATTCTCCAATTGGATTATATATACATTTCAATGGTTCTTATCATTCTAACAATTATGATGGAATTTATTGGTATCTTAAACAAGCTATTCCAGGTATGACAATTGGAACTATAGCTACTGTAACACAAAAGAATTTGAAAAAACTTTCACCAGAAAATATAGGTCTTGCCGACTTTATAATCTGCGTAAACGAAAACATGACAAATACATACTAACCCATTATGATAAGCTACTACCTACAATGGAATCCTAATCCATACATACTCGACGGAGTTTTACCATTCCATTTGCATTGGTACGGAGTTTTATTTGTTACGGGTTTTGCCTTAGCTTATTACTTTGCACAGAAAATTTACAAAGAGCTTGAGTTACCTGCTGCAATGCTCGATAATTTGCTGCTTCTATCATTATTTTTCTCCATTTTATTTGCGAGAATATTCCACGTTTTATTCTACGATTTCGAACTATATGCAAACAATCCTTCTCATATTTTAAAAATCTGGGAAGGTGGTTTAGCTAGCCATGGTGGAGGCTTTGGCCTTATGGTGGCACTTTACATTTGGACCAAATACTATAAGCAAAAAACTTATTGGATTATTCTCGATATTATGGCCATAGTTACTCCTTTAGCTGGAGCATTTATACGAATTGGGAACTTTGTAAACTCAGAGATTCTTGGCAAAGCTAGTGATTTGCCATGGGCCGTAGTTTTCTTGCAAGAAGAGAACCCTATTCCTCGTCACCCTGCCCAATTGTACGAAAGCTTGGCTTATTTTGCTATATTCCTAATTCAATATTTCACATACAAAAAAGTGGGCTTCCCAGCCAAAGCATATTACTTATTCCGTTTCTTGTTCTACATATTCAGTGTACGATTCATAATTGAATTCGTAAAAGAAAAACAAGAGAATATTTCAATAGACTTGGGATTAAATATGGGAGCTATATTAAGTATTCCATTCATAGTAGTTGGACTAATAGGAATACTTTGGCCAATGTTTACTAAAAAGCAATTACAATAATTGATCTTTAGTCATATTCAACCATTCTAAAGGTGCATTCTGAAGTAGGTCTTCTAAAATTTGAGGATCTAAATTGATAGATTGGGCTAATTTCCCTGGAGGGTTAAGTTCTCCTAAAGGGAAAGGATAATCGCTACCAAGTGCTACTCTTTTACTTCCAAACAGATTAATTACATTACGTAAAGTTGCTTCATCAAAGGTTAAAGTATCAACCCAGAATGAGCCACAATAATCGCGTGGATTATTAGGATTATCGATTGCAACTAGGTCTGGACGCATTTTAAAGCCATGTTCAATACGTCCAATAGTTCCAGGGAAGCTACCACCACCATGACAAAAAGCAACTCGAAGTTTAGGGAATTTATCAAAGATTCCACCAAAAATCATGCTACAAATGGCTCTAGAAGTTTCCATAGGCATACCAACTAGCCAAGGCAACCAATAGCGGCTCATAGTTTCGGCACCGGGCATATCCCAAGGATGAACTAGCACACTTAAGTCATATTTTTCGCACACTTCCCAAACTGGGTATAATTCATGTGCATTTAAATTCCAATCATTAATATGGGTTCCAATTTCAATTCCTCTAAAACCAAGTTCCACCGCGCAACGTTCTAATTCTTTTGCTGCTAATTCTGGATCTTGCATTGGAAGGGTTGCCAAACCTATAAATCGTTTGTGATCATGCGCACAACATTCTGCTATATGATCATTCAAATATTTACAAACTTCAAGTGTATCTTTAGGTTTAGCCCAATAATTAAATAAAACTGGAATCGTGCTTAAAACCTGTGTATGGATGTCGGTTTTTGCCATATCTTCTAACCTACGGCTTGGACTCCAGCAATTGTCTTCAATTTCACGGAAAAACTTATCCCCTATCATCATTCGCGCCTTACACGGTGCATGATGATGTAGATGCACAAAACCTTCATAGCCAAATTTCTTCGCAAAATCTGGCATATGCTCTGGCATAATATGCGTATGAATGTCGACTTTAAGCATAGACAAATGTAATGTTAATTAAATCTTTTAAAAAGTAGAAATTAAACTTATTTTATTGGAGTATAAACCTTAATCTCTAAGTCAGAGATTTGTATTCTAATCTTTTTACTGTTCCAAACCTGAACTCTTATCTTATCCTTTTTACTACGTAATTCAGGAGTTAAGAACCAAGCTTCTACTTTTCCTTCTTCGTTGCCATGCAGAGAGTAATATCTATATCCATACAAAGATCCATCTCTATCCATCGACATAGACAGTAGAGGGAACTCCACTAAATTAGTATCTGGGTAACTTATTTTCCCCGACCATTTTACAAATAAATGGTCTTTATCTGTAAAATCTTCAAAACTCTTCCAATTTTCTAATAAAAATTCTTCTTGGGCTAATTCTTGAAATGCAGGTTGTTTTAACCAAATAATTGAATCGTATTTAGAATTAAAGTTATTCGGAAGTATAATTTCTTCGCTAAAACTTCTGTCGAGCAATAATAATTCATCCGCATTTGTGGGAATACGAGTCTTTAAAAAAGCCGCTTTATAATATTCGAATGTTGTTCTGTACGGATGTATTATATTTTCGCGGAATTGCCAATATTGAAATATATTAAGCGTGGTAAATAGAAGCAAAAAACCGTAAAACATAGCTTGTTTAAGCTTGTTCCCCTGTATAGATTCTATCAAATACCCTACCCCAAAAATTAAGATAGGATATAGAGTTACAACTGGTCTAAAGCTATATCCTGCACCATACCACCATTCGGTCCAACTTACCATGATGAAGAATGAAATTCCTGCATATACACTTATTGCTAAGGCTATATTTCGATTTTTCTTCCATAAGAAGTACAAACCTATAATCATGAATATTGCGGCTGGAGTATAAATTAGCCACCCTTTCCTAAAACTAAATAATGCAGGAATAATATGTGGATTCCACCAGTCTATTCCTACACCAGGATTTTTATATGAATCGTAAATAGGTTTTCCTGTTTTATAATACCAATAGGCCATTTGTGGAAGACAAATTATAAACACTATTATGGCAGTATAAATCAATCCCTTTTTATGCTTAGTAAAGAGCAAAACTATTTTGTTTTGAAGGTCTTTTAAGCTTCGAACATTCCACAATACAGGAATAAGAAATATAAACACTTCGCTCGGTTTAATGAGTGTGGTAATGGTGGTAACGATTCCAATGGCTACTAAATACTTATCCTTGGGATTTTCGTGCCATTTAACCGTAAAATAAACCATTAGCGTTACAAAAAAGAACAGGTAGTTTACCGTTTCAAGGTCTTTTATAGCTAAATGATTAATTGCATTAGTTGCAAAGGCGATAAAAAGTAATAAAACCGCTACAGTTCTATCTTGAAAGAAATTCAAAAGTATTTTTCTCAGTAAAATGAATGCAAAAGTAGTATAGCAAACCGCTCCTAATACCATGGAAAAAAGATAAGGTGCGCTGAATCCATCCATTGGATATCCTAATACATACGCAAAAAAATGGCCTATTAAAAAGAAGGGCAAATACAAAAAAGCCATCCCCATTAAAAAGAAATACATATTACTGCCATCAGGAGCAGTAGTAACCATGTAAAGAGTTCCTGAAAGTCCACGCTCGAACACTTCTTTACTCAACCATTGAATATCAGTTAAAAGAGGATCTTGATAAACAAAAGTTGCGGGCAAATACATATAATAGCCTAGTACGTCCCAACTAAATTCTTGAGTTGAAATATGAGTAAAGCGCCAAACGAATAATACAAGTATTATAAATAGTAAAGCATAAAGAGATTTAGAATTTCGCATAAGCATATTAAATTTTGCCCATAAAGAGCCTAACTAATAGAACCACGGCGAAAATTACAAATGCTACGCCTATTATTTTATTTGCAAAAATGATTTTATCTTCAGTTAAAAAACTACGCATTTTCTTAGCAAACCACGCTTTTAATGTATCAATAACCAAAACTACTAATAATGTAGTTGTAAACTGAGCCCAAACTAGTTTACCATCTCCATCATATAATGCCATGGCAGCACCAACTGTACTAATCCAAAACAGCAAAACCGATGGGTTCATCAAATTATAAAAAAAACCTTGTACAGCTAAGGCAAAAGGATTTGATTTTTCTACTACTATTGGTTTTCGCTCTTTAGGTTTATGCTTTTTACTTGGAAAAATTCTTAGCATACCCATAACTATCAGCACTACAGCTCCAATTATGATAAAGACAATTTTATTCTCTCTATCATCGAGTAAAGCGGCTAAGCCAAGATACGAAAGCAATATACATACAGCATCGCTAAGTATAATTCCGATGTCGAGATACATAGCTGAGCGGAATCCTTCTTTAATACTAACATTGATAAGGATAAAAAATACAGGGCCTATGAGTACACTTAACAGTAACCCTAGCCCAATACCATATTTTACCGCTTCAAACATGTACTACAAAGATTCTAAAAAATTCTCCCACGCAGAAATTCTATCGCCCTTCAATACCCTCGGGAACTTATTCTGTGAGCCTACTTTCCCTTGAGATTCCATATATTTATAAAATGCTGAAACAGGTACAGGAACTACTTCTATATGTTTTAAAGCGTGATTTCTCTCTACCTTGTAATCATCATTTATACGTTTTAATTCTAAGTCTAATTCTTTCGTAAATGAATCTACTTCAAATTTATCATCTGTACCAATAAACCATTTATGTCCAAAACCCTCACCATTATGTATTCCAGCCACAGTAAACTCCGTAATACTTATATTAAATTTTTCTGACATCGCTTTAATAGCGCTAGTCATATTATCTACAGATAAATGTTCTCCAACTAAACTTAAAAAGAACTTCGTTCTTCCGGTTATAACAATTTCTGAATGTTCTAGACTGGTGAATTTAATAGTATCACCAATCAAATATCTCCATGTTCCTGCACAAGTCGAAATCAATAATGCATATTCTTCATTTTC
>DATCKI010000260.1:0-4707 GCA_036562365.1 Bacteroidia bacterium
TAGTCTCTTCCTTCCCTTTCTACTATTTGATCAAAGGAATTAATATTCACCAAATTCTTAAGCGATATTTTATTTGAATTGTCATTATTTCGTGCAAATGAAAGGGCTAAATTCCATAATCCACCAAATGAAACATTCTTCGTGTACTGCTTATCGAAATAGGAAACCATTTTGTGGTTTTGGTCATCAAATTCTGCTCTTTCGGCTTCTCTATAAGTAGGTGTAGAATTGTATGTTAAAGCAAATACGGATCCTAAACTATTCTTATTCTCCCCTTTTTTATTCCAATTCTTTACATTACCCATAGTAAACTGAAGGTTCAATCCTGGCATAGCTTTTAGGGTTCTGTTTTCATAATTATTGGGCATAGATTGCGCAACTTGAACCAATTTATCTTTTTCAAACCCATTTTGTAATGCGAGCATTTCTTCGTTACTAGGCATATTATTAGGCAAAGCACGAGTACCATCATCTATACCTAAAAAATCTGTTTTTCCCGCTTTAGATCTAATAAAAGGTTTAAAGCTGGTAATAGCATTGAAATTTGTACCAACTTGAATTTGGTAAAAATTCTTTTCGGGTATTTCGCGGGTAGAAACGCTTATTAAACCGCCTGCAAAATCACCCGGGAGAGAAGGCATAGCGGTTTTTATAATCTTTAAATCGTTAAGTAAAGCTGAAGGGAAAATATCGAAAGAAAATGCCTTTCTATCGGGTTCAGAGCTGGGAAGCGGACTTCCATTTAAATATGCGGCATTATAACGCTCAGGAAGGCCTCTAACGACTACAAATTGATTATCTTGTATCGTTGCGCCCGAAACACGTTTCAAAACATCTGCGGAGGTTCTATCTGGAGCTTTTCGTATTTGTTCTGCACTTATACCATCAAATACAATAGATGCATTTTTCTGTTCTAAAACTATGGCAGTACTTGTTTGCCTATTTGCCTGAGCAGTTATTACAACGGTGTTTAAATGATTATTTTCTCTTGGTTTCAACTTCCCGTTTTTTACCAAGGTTTGGTTTGCAGATAATATTATATTTTTCCAAATAACAGTCTCATAACCAATATAAGATATACTTATTTCATAAGTACCTGGAGGCAAGATTAAGGAATATTTACCTTCTAAATTGCTCATCGTTCCCTTTCCAAGGGATTTCACAATAATATTAGCTCCTATGAGCGCTTCTCCATTCTCATTTGTTAATTGACCCGTAAGCTTAGCATCTTGAGCAAAAACTTGAGTTGTACTAACAGAAAATAGAACTACAAAAATTAGATGTAAAATTGATTTCATTACTTAGCTGTTTTCTGTTTGCAAAGTTATTTTGCATATCAGCCAAGCATGTTATCTAAACATTACGAATACTTTATGAGATTGTTTTATGGTTTGTAGAATTCTATATACCAATCTACAAATTTTGAAATTCCTTCTTTCACCGTAGTTTTAGGTTCATAAGCAACATCATCTATCAATTCTGATGAATCAGCCCAACTTTGCGAAACATCTCCCGCTTGCATTGGACACATATTGCATATTGCCTTTTTGTTAAGTTTTTCTTCTAATGCAACAATAAAGTCTTTCAATTCTATTGGATCATTATTGCCAATATTATACAGTTTGTATGGTGCAGATGAGCGGTCGTATGGTCCAGTAGACTTCTTCCAATCGGGATTTGCTTGTGGAATTTGGTGTAGAACTTTATATACCCCATCTACTAAGTCGTCTATATAGGTAAAATCGCGCTTCATTTTACCGTGATTATAAACATCAATTGGTTCGCCAGCTATTATTTTTTGAGTAAAGATAAATAAAGCCATATCTGGCCTTCCCCATGGCCCATAAGCACTAAAGAAACGTAATCCAGTGCAAGGAATATTGTATAAATGCGAATAAGAATGTGCCATTAATTCGTTGGCTTTCTTACTTGCTGCATATAAACTAATGGGATGATCGGTATTATGTTTGGTGCTGAATGGAATTTCATCGTTAAGTCCATATACCGATGAAGATGAGGCAAATACTAAGTGTTTAACTTGTGTATGACGGGCTGCTTCTAAAATATGTAGAAACCCAGTAATATTACTTTCAGTATATACATGCGGATGAGTAAGAGAGTAACGCACACCAGCTTGAGCAGCAAGATTTACAATACCATCAAACTTTTCCTCTTTACATAATTGCATCACACCATCAGAATCTAATAAATCCAATTGAATAAATCGAGCCTGTGGATTAGTTTTGCTTCTAACTAAAGACTTTAACTGAATTTCTGAACTATCAAACCCTAATTGAGCAAGACGAGCATATTTAATATTTACATCGTAGTAGTCGTTTATATTATCTAAACCAACTACTTCCATGCCTTCTGCTAAGGCACGTTTCATAAAATGAAATCCGATGAATCCGGCAACTCCGGTAACAAGTATCTTTTTCAAAAATCAGGGATATTTGGCGCAAATCTAATCAAAAATCCCTTTAAAAACAGCGAAATTTATATCCATTTTGCTGTAAAATCCATAATATCAACCTTAAATTGAGAATAGAGTTTTTTGAACTTTTCTAATTCTTCTTTTAACGAATCATGATTAAGTTCTGGTTTATTTATATCGTTTAATTTGTTTTTCTCGTGTTGTGAATCTATTTCGCATTGAAATAAATAAATGTCGCTAATCAACTTGTTGTATAAGGTTTTTTGAATAAACAATTGCTCATTAAGTTGATTTAATGTTTCTCTAATTTCTTCCCTATTATTTGTTAATTCCAAGCCCTTTAAGCGTTCCTCCCAAATTAGCATATCCTTGGCAAAATAACTTACTTCACATCCGAAATTTAAGGGAAGCTCTCTTTTTTTTGTGTGTGGATTATGTCTACTCTCTTCCATTGGTAAATCTTGTTAGTACAAAAATCTTATTAATTTACCTTGTACATTATGACTAAAGTCATTTAATTAAAAATATTGTACTTTTGTGGTATATTTATTAATGTAATAATGGCTGAAAAAAAGCAGGTTGACCACTCTTGTGCGGCATGTGCCAGCTTCAAAAACTCCATATGGAGTACTTTGGGAGTTACGGATTTACAAAAAGTAGATTCACAAAAAATATGTCAGCATCTCAAAAAGGGAAGCATCTTTTTACAAGAGGGTGGTTTTCCTATGGGAGTTTATTGCATTACACATGGAAAAGTTAAGGTATATCGACATGGAGATGGTCGAGATCAAATCATAAAAATAGTTGGTCCTGGAGAATTATTAGGTTATAAATCGCTTCTTGCTGAAGAATCTTATCCTGTTTCTGCTGAAGCATTAGAAGATGTGCATTTATGCTTTATTCCTAAATCTACTTTCTTAGAAACCTTATTTAATTCGGCCTCTTTCTCTCATAAAATACTTAAAATGGCTTGTAAAGAGCTGGAAATTATGACAGAATCTATAACGAATATGGCGCAAAAAACTGTACGTGAACGTACCGCCGCTACTCTACTTCTTCTAAATCAAACCTATGGTTCTGATAGCCTTGAAGATGGTTCTGTGCAAATTAATATGCGTCGCGAAGATATAGCTTCTATCGTAGGTACCGCTACCGAAACTTTAATTCGTTTACTTGCCGACTTTAAACAAGAAAACCTTATCCAAATCGATGGTCGTAAGGTTATTATCCAAAACATTCAAGGTCTTCGTAAGGTAGCCGGTCTTTAATCAAATTACCTTATTAAAGGTACATTCTTTTGTATACGAATTCTGTAAATTAAGGTTTAATTTATTTTTTGGTGGCAAGCTACCACTCTACTCAAATTCAAACTCTGCATTATCTGTTCCACGTGACACTTTACGTATTGAATCTCGCTTCTCCTGACGTTCTCTTAACCAAGGATCACTCTTCAAAATACTGTCGTTCTTTACCTTTCCAAATTCCTGTTGCAACAAATCTCGAACATTCAATTTTTCTTTCTTAATATCATCTGCCATTTTTTGACGCATTCCTCGACCATCTAAACCAAATTTCAAATCGTCCATATGACCATACATATGCACGTAAATACGCATACGACCCGTTGGTTCTTCTATAATCTCTCCAAATTCTTCTTGTTTTGCACTACGTTTTAATTTAAATTTATTAGCCAACAATGTGCCTAAATCCATATTTATTCTATAATCCACCACATTATTAAACCCATGTTCACCACCTAAATTCAAATTCATAGCATTATTAACAATGCTCATTTCTGGCATCATTACTTTTTCATCTTTTATTAGAATTTCATTCTTTAATGTCGAGAATTTTACATGTTGTAACTCTTCTAATTTGACCCATCCAGCAAGCTTTTCTAGCGGAGTAAAATTCTTTAATTCCCCTTTACTTATAGTCAAGTTAATTAATGAATACACACTCTTTAAATCTACAGATAAATATGGGTCAAACTTTGCTTTAAAGTCGAATACCGCATCTACAGAACCTGAAATGTTCTCATGCGTTAATTGATTTTGTTGGAAATTATCGAACGTATAAAATAACTTACTAGCATTTATATTGGTAAATCGGCCATTTGCCGTAACATTCCAATTACCATTGCTATTATCGGCAATTCCCGAAACTATAGCTTCGCCATCCATTGTAGTCATAGTTAACGACTTAGCCGCAAAAACTCTGTTCTTAATACTTACCGAGCCTCTTACATTAGTTGCTTCAAACTTTGTAAAAGT
>DATCKI010000027.1:0-2685 GCA_036562365.1 Bacteroidia bacterium
ATTCTTTTACAGCAAATTCTGCTTCAAAGGCTTTAGAGTAAAAATGTACTTTTTTATTGCCTTTTTCGTCAGGCTTGCTGGTAACCATTTTAGTGTCTTTTTTATCTAAAACGCCACCTAAGGTAACAATAGTACTTAAAATATCCATGAATTTAGGCTTCTTTTTGTCGGAATTCGCCAATTGGAAGTCGAACGGTGAAATGTTTTGTTCCGGTCTTATTGGGGTGAACTTACCTGCATCTAATTGTGGATTCGATATAGTAGAACTAGCTAAATAATTAGCTGGTTGCTCCATGTTCGGATTGGGACTATTTATAACAGGAGTAGGTATGTATATGTTTTGAGCTAATTGGGTTGTATTCTTATCAATATTTTGATTGGTAGAATTTGCTTTATCGTTGTTAACGTAAATAATTTTAGTAGGATTGTTAACTTCAGTTGGGTTTTGAAGTTGAAGTTCTTTTGCCAATGCAATAGCCCTTTCGTTCGAAACTTGCTCGAAGTAAGCGAATGCCTTTTGAAGATCGCTTTTAGATGGACCTTGTTGAACTATTAAGGTTTCCCCTTGACTATTATTCCAATTAGAACCTAACCAGAATACCATTGCTAAACTAGCAGCTACAGAGCCATATTTTACCACATTGCCCCAAATAAAGAAAGGTACAACCACACGTTTCTTTAATTCATTCTTATGCGGATACTCTATATAATCGGCAGGGATTTTAGACGCTTCTAATAATTGTAGGGTTTTAGAAAGTTCAGGATTGTTTTGAATTTCTTGTTCTAGTTCTATCGTTTGTTCGAAGTTTAAGTTACCTTCTGAATATTCAAATAATGTACGAATGTCAATCTGGCTATTTTCAGACACAACTTGATCATTATCTACCTTTTTAAGAGATTGTAAATCTGTTAAGAAAGTAGCATCGTCAGCTTCAATAACAAGTTTAGAGGCTTCTAAATAATCTAGAAACTCGTTTTGAAGAGTAGGATTGTTCAATAAGAACTTGCGCAGAGTGTTTTTCTCCTCTTCGTTAAGTTTGTTATCGGCATAATCGATAAACCAAAGTATGTAATTGTCTTGATTGATCATTTATAAAACGATATCTAATTTGGTTATGTATTCTTTAATAGCTAAGCGTCCACGGTAAATATATACTTTCACTTGACTTTCATTCAATCCTGTAATTTCTCCAATTTCTTCGTAAGAATAACCTTCTAGGTCTCTTAGAGTTATTACAGCTTTTTGCGTTTCAGGCAAGGTATTAAGTGCAGCTTCAACTATTTCTTTTACATCACTATATTGATTTTCGTGATATAATTCTTTAGTATTACCAGCCTCTTCAGGCATTATATATTTGCGTTTTCGCGTATAATCAATCAATGTGCGGTATGCCGCAGTGAAAAGATAGGATTTAGATTTTTCAAAATTTATCTCTTTATGTCTGATCCAAATCTTTTCGAAAGTATCTTGTACAATATCTTTTGCAGCTTCTTCGTCTCTAATGTTTTTCAATATAAATCGAAAAACGGCGTCAGCGTGGGTTTCTACACAAATATTATACTCTTTTGTTGTCATTTGTTATGTATGACGAACATCTATTCCATTTAGTTACAGCTTAAATGAAAATTTTCGTCATTTTTTGGTTTTTATACAAATATCGTAACTTTCCACGAGATGCCCCTTATGTAATGAAAAGGATTTTTAAATTTTTAGGAGCCTGTTTGGCAGCAATTTGCGCTGCTTCTTTACTCCTGCTTATTGTTTTGCCTGGGCGAACCTATGTTGAAAAAGATATTATTATCCATAAAAGTCCTGAAGAAATTTACGAAGTCCTTTCTAATTTTAATTCTTGGAACGCTTGGGTTCCTTGGCTTGAAATTGATACCTCTACTAAAGTCTTGGTCATGGGGCCTAAAGGTCAAATAGGACATTCTTGGAATTGGTACAGTACACATCCTAAGTGGGGAATGGCTCGCTCGTTTTAGTTGATTTGGTTCCCAATTATTCCTTGAAATATCAAATTACGTATAAAGATCATGACCCCGTTTTATGCAGCTTTGAACTCGATACCCATGATTTTTATACTAAGGTTAAATGGTATGCCGATAAGGACATGAAACAAGGTTCCACTTTCAATTCAGCCTTTGGGGGTATTCGTGTCGGAATTCGAAAAAGATGTGGAAGCAGGCCTTGTTGGACTTAAAACTCATCTCGAGCATAAATCTAAAAAATAACGCACATACTTAAGTCTATTCTAGCTTCAAGAAATAATCGTATGCAATTTTACAAATCTCGGCAATGCTCGATTCATTTACCTCTTCTGTTTCCGCAGAATCTTTTATTAGTACACTAATAAACATTGGTTGACCATTAGGCATTATTACAATTCCTATATCGTTTAATGCGCCGGTAATGCCTGATTTATTAGTCATTGATGTACCCGTTTTATGAGCTACACGTGTATCTGCAGGTAATAATCCTTTTAATCGTTTAAGACCTGTTTGTGTATTGAACATGGTATTCCATAAAAAGTTATAACTCTCTTTAGATAAGATTTGCTCTTTCTTATCATAGAATTTTTTTAATGATTGTGTACAAGCTTGCGGACTAGCCGTATTTTGATACATACGCTCCCATTTTGCTTGCATGTCGGCTTCGTTATAGGAAATGGTAATGTCTTTAAT
>DATCKI010000032.1:0-11602 GCA_036562365.1 Bacteroidia bacterium
GTAACATCTTTAGCTCCAAAAGAAGGAAGTGGAGCATTAGGATCAGCAGCTGCAAATGGATCTGCTGATGGGTCTAACATTAACTTAACCTCATTTGTAACACTTTCTAAGTTTGTAAATTGACCTTTAGGAGTTAATTTACTAAAGTATGTATTAGGGAAAGCTAATAATATATGGAAGTGTTTTGAATATGGTAAATAGTTAGCAAAAGCTATAATTCCTAAGATGTGAAACCACCATCCAAAACGCTCAATAACTATAAGTGTAGAACTTGACAAACCATCGTAAAGAGGTTGTAAGAAGCTTGAAATAGGAAAAGAACCTGCTGCAACATAATGCGCTTCGCCACGTGCTTGTAAGATGGCATCAGCAGCATTTGTACTTAAGAATGCTGACATTAAAAGCACTTCGGTTATTAGAATCATATTAGCATCGCGAGATGGCCATCCGGTTAAATCGCCCGTTTTTACTAAACGTGCCACAGCACCTGAATTACGACGAATAAAGAATACCACACAACCTAAAATTACTAAAAATGCAAGCACTTCGAATGAAGCTATTAGCACATCGTAAAAGCCTCCTAAAGAAGCAAAAATACGGTGCGTACCTAATACTCCATCAAGTACTATTTCTAATACTTCTATGTTGATAATCAGAAACCCAATATATACAAACAAGTGCATAACTGCAGCAAGCGGACGAGTAAACATCTTACCTTGCCCTAATGCTACTAATGCCATCGTTTTTAAGCGCTCTGCCGGATTATCAAAGCGGTCAACTGGCTTTCCTAATCGGATATTACGATAAATCTTTAATAAATTCTTGATAAACAATCCACCACCAAAAGCAATCGCAATAACAAATAAAACTTGCGGTGCGTATTTCAATATATCCATCTCGTGAAAATTATATTTTAAACAACAAATTTAAGTATTCTCCACCTATTTTTGGATGGAATCTAGCTCATTATTTATAGTTGAATCAGGCGGTGCAACTGTTGCAGGCTGATTTTTAATCTTTTTACTCTTTTCCTTTTCTTTATTACCACCACCAATTTTTATTAAATTGATGTGTACATAATCGCCAGGATTTTCTTTTATATCGCTAATTAGATAATTCAAGTTAAATGCAGCGCTATCTAATTTGTTATATAAGCCTTTTTCTGTAATTAATGCTCCAAGTGTCCCTTCTCCATTTTTAACTTTTAGTACAATCTCATCTAAATCTGATACAATTTTATTTACATTATTAACGGTTTCGTTTATTCGTACCGTTTTTAAGCTATCTGAGAATTGAGATACGTTCTTAAGTATATTTTCTATCTGATTATTATTTTGACGTATTGTATTCGTAACTGCTTCTAAGTTGGTCATAATATTCCCAATTTTAGGAGTTTCTGAACTCAACATTCCGTTAACTTGTCCTATAGCTAATTCAACCCCTTGTATAGTAGCACGCAATGAACTTAAACCTACTTTTACGTTTTTCATTCCATCATCATCAAAAATTTCTTTGAATGAAACTACGATTGTATCTACTGATGAAATTAAGTTCTCTACTTTTACTTTTAATGGAGCAATAATTTGATTCACTTGTTCTTCTAATCCAACTTCTAAACCAGAAGACAAGGTATCTCCATTTATTACAGCATTAGCTCCAAAATTAGGGATCACATTTATCACCTTACTTCCTAATAAATCCCCTCCAATTTGGGCAATACTACCTTTAGGAATTTCGAAGTCGGTCTCATCTATTCTCAATGTAACCAATAAACGCCCCTGAGGGTCATTAGGTATAAAGTTTACATCTTCAACCATACCTATCTTCATACCATTTACTTTTACTGGACAAGAAGGTGTAAGACCTTTTACCTCAGGATAAACAGCATAAAGACGTATTGATTTAGAGAACAGATTATGTCCCTTAAGTAAATTAAATCCCAAAAATGAAGCGATTAAAGCTGCAATAACAACTAATCCGATTTTGAATTCTTTAGAAATTTTCAAGGTTCTATAAATTAGATGTACAAGTATACGGCATTCCCTGTAAAATCACAAATAGGTGATATTATTTTGATTTAATGCTTTCGTATTCTTTTTGTGAAATACGAGTTTCTCCTTTAAAAATCACCACAAAAGCATCTTTATACCCTTGTGTATGTACTTTTTGCATATGTTTTTTCGCCTCATTCATATTCTTAAATACTCCACTCGTATATCCAAAATATTTTCCATTCGGATAAATCTTTACGGCTTCCAAGTTTTTTATTCGAGAATCGTTCAACGAAATCTTTTCTGGCAACGACATAAACTGAACTCTAAAGGTAATTTCATCTGCTTTAGTTTCTGTCGACTTTTTATTTTCAGAATCTTTACTTTCAACCACCTTTGCATTGTCTTTCACTTCTGACTTTTGCTCAGTTTTGGTATCATTTTTTGATTCATTTTTCGCACTACTTCCGTCTAAATTGTATGAAAATTTAGTGCCTTCTAACTCATTTTTATAATCCACAAAAGCCTTATAAATACTTCTAGCCATCACCTCTTGGTTAGCTGGATCCATCAAATATTTCTCTTCTTTTACATTAGTTAAAAATCCTGTTTCGATTAATACCGCGGGCATAGCTGATTTCCATAATACTAAGAATCCAGCTTGTTTTACACCTCTATCATAACGTCCGGCATCTTCTTTAAAATACTTCTGAACTTTAGATGCAAACGATAAACTTCTATTTAAATATGCTTTTTGATAAAGCTCCATTATGATGGAACCTTCCGGAGAATTCACGTCGAAACCTTTATAATTTTCTTGATAATCTCCTTCCATCATTACCACTCCATTCTCACGTTTAGCTACGTTTAGATTGGCTTCGGTTTTATGCAAACCTAATGCATAAGTTTCGCTACCATGCGCATCAGGCCCTCCAGCATTACAATGTATACAGATAAATAAATCGGCTTTGGCTTTATTGGCAATTTCAGCACGTTTATGTAATTCAACAAACACATCGGTTTTTCGAGTGTACACCACTTTTACATTCGGGAAATTCTTCTCTATTAAATTACCCAATTTTAAAGAAATGGCTAATGCTATATTCTTTTCGTTCACACTAGCACCATGACAACCTGGGTCGTGCCCACCGTGCCCTGGATCTATACATACCACACTAATTTTATCGGACAGAGGCAATAACTCAGCTGGCTTTTCGTTTTTCCGTCCAGAATAAACAGATAAACTTGTCCCTATTGCTATTAACAAAACAATAACGACGATAAAAACTGGATATTTTTTTACATTTTTCATAACTCCGACCTATTTCATTAGTTTTGGCAAAAATTCAGCTTACAAAATAACCCGTAATTTGCGTGCAGAGCATTACATACACGTTAGAGTTTTCCATATCATTGTATTAATAACTCTGTTTTTGGCTTTTTCTTGTAAATCTTCACAGAAGGTAACTAGCCCTAAAAACAGTACGATTAATGCAGCTGATACCGTTTCTGGCGTTCGTGGACGCGGAAGCATTGACCCATTAACTAAACTTAGTCAAGCTTCTGACACACTCACTATTGGTAACGACTCTACGCAAACTACTCCTCCAGATTCGGTTATTTACATGCCTGATAAGTCTATCGTAGATAATCCAGTGGATTATAATGCTGAGGATAGTATCATCCTCGACGCTAAAAGCAAAATTATTTATCTTTATAAAAATGCACAAGTTACCTATGGAACTATAGAACTTAAAGCCCATTTTATTGCGTTAGATATGAATTCTAAAACTCTTCATGCTGAAAGTGAAAGAGATTCTTTAGGTAATATAATTAAGAAAGTTGATTTTAAAGATGCCGATAAATCTTTTATAGCTGCAGAAATTGACTATAATTTCGAAACTAAAAAAGGTTTAGTGTCCGAAGTTTTCACTCAAGAAAGTGAAGGATACCTACATGGTGAAAAAGTAAAGTACACCAAAGAAATTTATAAAAAAGATACCGTAAATGTAATTTACACCTACAAAGGGCAGTTTACAACCTGTAATTTAGAAGAACCACATTTCCATATTGCTGCAAATAAAATTAAAGTTATCCCTAAAAAACGTATAGTTACTGGGCCAGCAGTATTTTGTATTGAAGGGGTTCCTACTCCAGCCGTTTTGCCACTTGGATTTTTCCCAAATCAAGAAAACAGAGCTTCAGGTTTAATTATGCCTAAAGTTGGGTTGAATAATACCCGTGGGGTATTCCTTGATAATGGTGGGTATTATTGGGCGGTTTCACCTAAGGCCGATTTAAGTTTTACTGGCTCCATTTTCTCGGATGGATCTTGGGGTGCGGGCGTAGCTACCAATTATAACATTAAGTATAAAATGAATGGTTCGGCTGCGTTTAAATACTTCGAAGTAGTAAATGGCTTCGATAGAGCCGACACCCTAAATTATAGCCGCGGACGAGAATTCTCTTTCCGTTGGAAACACATTCAAGACCCTAAAAGCATGCCTGGGCAATCGTTCTCTGCCGACGTTAACATTGTAACAGCCGGCTTCAATAAAAACGCTACTCTCGATATTAATAGCTACGTTCAAAGTGGATTCCAGTCTAATATTAACTATGGGTTCAGCATTCCAAGATCTCCATTCAATGTAGTTATTGCTCTTAGTCACTCTCAAAATACACAATCTCGTGCATTTGATATGACTTTACCTCAAATTACCTTCAATACCAATCGCGTGTTCCCATTCAAACCTAAAAATAGAAAAGGACCACAAAAATGGTATCATCAAATTTATGAAGGTATTGGTATTAATCACCAAACTATTATTGGTACTCGTATTTCGACTCAAGATTCCTTATTATCGCGAGAGTTTAATAATGGATTTAAAAACTCTTTCAAATGGGGTGCACGCCACTCTATCTCTGCTTCAAACAGCTTTAAAATCGCAAAATATATTAGTGTAACTCCAGCATTTAATTATTATGAATACTGGAACTCTTTCAAGTTCACTCCTATTTTTGATCAAGCTACGCAAACTACTTTACGAGATACCAGTCGTGGTTTTTACAGATCTGGAGAATGGGATACTCGTGTTGATATTAGCACCAATATCTTTGCATTTTTCCGCTTTAAGAATGAAAAATTAAAGGCCATGCGTTTCTTGGCCACTCCTTCGTTAGGTTTTGTTTACAACCCTGATTTTAATACAAACATTTATGGGTTCTACGGAACGAATGGGGCTTTCCAAGCCTTCGATCCGTATATGCAGTCAATTTATGGTATGGCTAAAAGAACTAAGCAAGGAACCATAACTTTAGCCATAAACAGTAACTTAGAAGCCAAAGTTAAATCGAAGCGAGATAGCATTAAAGGTGAAGCTAAGATTAAAATTATTGACGCCTTTAACGTTAGTACTGCCTACAACTTCTTAGCCGATAGTTTGCAATTACAACCTTTGGTTTTAAGTTTAAGAACTTCGTTCTGGGATAATAAAATTTCCATTATTTATAATAGTGTATTCGACCCATATGGATATGCAGGAACGGGAAATAATAAGTATAGAATTAATACGTTTCAATATAATATCGACAAACGTTTAATGCGTATGACTAGCACACGTTTAAGTGTGAATTTGGTATTGGTAGGTAAGCGTAAAGAACAACCTATAGTTAATCCTAATACCACTACCCCTGAACAAATGCAATATGTGAACCAAAATCGTCAAATGTATCTCGATTTTACAGTTCCTTATAACTTAAATTTGAATTATAACTTAGATATTAATAATCCGTTCGACTCTGTAACCGTTAATAATAACATCAATATTACAGGGGATTTTAGTTTAACAAAGAACTGGAAAATTGATGTACAAGCTAATTACGATTTCAAAGCAAAAAAATTCGGTACGGTGAATATAGGTATAAGCCGTAATTTACATTGTTGGCAAATGGATTTAAACTGGATTCCAATTGGGCCACTAAGCAGTGTTATCTTCACTATACGTGCTAAACCAGGTTTATTACAAGACCTTAAACTAAATATGCGACGAGGTGGTTATCCTGTAGGTGGTTTCTAGTATTTATTTGGAAAATAATTCTAAAATTTGAGCTTCTGAATTCAAAGTATAATGCGCTTTAGAATAATATGGAAGTCGTTCAAATAACATTTTGTTGAAGAATTCCATACGCATATCCAAATCTTCAGAAACGTGTTTTACAAGCGGTCTATCATTATTCAACAAGGACCTTTCGGCAAGAATTTGTGCTCTGGTATTAAGGAAGATGACTATACCATTGTGTAACATTAATTCAATGTTATTATAAAAAACAGGCATACCTCCACCTGTCGATATAACAACATTGCTTAGGTTATTAGCATCTTGAAGCCAAGAATTTTCGAGTTTACGAAAATAAATCTCTCCTTTTTGAACGAAGATTTCATCTATACTTAAGTTTTCTGACTTTGATATTTCTTTATCAGAGTCAACATAATCCCAAGCTAAAAGCTTGGCCAATTTTTTAGCAGTAGAAGTCTTACCACTAAAGGGCATCCCAATCAAAAAAACCTTATTAAATTCCAAGTCTTGTAATTTCATGATCCGTTAATCTGCGCCCTTTAAATAACTTAAAGAAGAAAATTTTCTCTTTTTTATAAATACGTTGAAATGAAAAATTCGTAGTTAAATAAACCATACCGATTGGAATTAAATACAATAAAACGTTGTAAATAAATCTATCGAATGGGGCGAATCTAAAAATTAGGCTAAGGAAATATATAGCAATTAAAAGCATAATATTCACTATACCAAAAGGGTTCGACATTATAAGTCGTACGTAAATTTTATCGTTATGAAGAAAGAAATTTCCAATAATTTTAATACTTCTATTCACCCCATAAGGATTAGTTTTAATGGCTGTGAAAGCATTGGGTTCGAATTTGCCTGAATACTTTTTACCCGATTCTTTAGGTGGAGCCGTAACAAAATACCAACGATAAGGCATAATAATTTGAGTTAGCCTTTTCGTTATTTCATCTGGTTCTAATGGGGTTTGTAAAACATAGACCCTAACAGGAATAAACCATAGAAGAAATTTACGATATCTATACCGAATCCTATCGGTTAAAAAGGGTAGTTTCTTCATTTATTTAAAGGGTGAATCTGGTTCTTTGGCCATGGTATTAAAAACCATTTTATCCATAAATTTAGGGAAAAACTTGCTTAATAATACCGTCAATTTACCTTGAGTGGTAAGAATTAAGGTAGATTTTCTTTTCTCAATGGCTTTAAGGGTATGCCATGCTACTTCTTCTGGTTGCATCATTTTAGCTTCATCTCTTGGTGTTTCACCTTGAATTGAGCCATCACCTTTCAATGCAACATTGCGTATATTACTTGCTGTAAAACCCGGACAAACAATTAAAACATGTAAGCCAGTTTTTAAATTTTCTATACGTAAGCTTTCCAAAAAGCCTTGCATGGCAAATTTAGAGGCCGAATATCCAGTTCTTGCAGGTAAACCTTTATAACCAGCTATTGATGACACTCCTAAAACCGAACCTTTCGTTTTTAATAAATAAGGAAGTGCGTATTTCGTACAATAAAGAGTACCATAAAAATTCACTTCCATCAATCTCTTTATAACACTTGTATCCGTATCGTTCAATAAAGAACGCATCGAAATACCTGCATTATTTATAAGTACATCAATCTTTCCAAATTCTTTAACAGTAGTTTCGATAAGATTTTTACAATCATCTTCTACACTAACATCAGCTTTAACTACTAATACTCCAGAAGCAGTTGCCGAAATTTTTGCTTTTACCTCTTCTAAAGATTGTACAGAACGCGCAGCTAATACAACAGAAGCTCCTTTTTGTCCAAATAATTCGGCATATGCCTTACCTATTCCTGAGCTTGCTCCCGTTACTATAACTACTTTTCCTTGCCAATTCATTTCTTAAAATTTATAGCAAAGAAAAAATATTTTTGCCGGATTACCCAATTGTTTATGCTTGGAGTTTCTACGATTTAGGTATAAGCGAAAAAGATGTCATAGATAATGAACCCATTAATAATGAATTATTAAAGATTTCGATATCGTCTTTTTTATCCATAACTCCTGCTATATATAACATAGGTGCATAATGGTCTAATGAAGGTATAGCTAATTGGGCAGCTTGACCTTTCAGTTTCCAATCTACCAAAGGTTGAATATTTCTTTGCTTAATATTTTCAACATGGAATTGATTCATTTCTATGGCCCAATCATATCCAAAATCTTCTTCTGGATTTTTATGCCAATTTACTAAACGTAAATTATGTACAAGATTTCCACTTCCAATAATAACCACACCTTTTTTACGAAGTTCTTTTAGTTTTTTACCTAATTCATAATGAAAAGATGCAGGTTCTCTGTAGTCTATACTTAATTGAATAACAGGAATATCGGCTTTAGGATTAATATGTTTCATGATAGACCAGTTTCCATGGTCGAATCCCCATTCATAATCTATTTTAATTTCTGGATTATCAATCATTTCGCTAATTTTCTTAGCCATTTCAGGACTACCAGGAGCTTCGTAAACTACACGGTATAATTCGTCGGGGAAGCCTCCAAAATCGTATATAGTTCTGGGTTTAACTTGCCCTGTAATAAAAGTTCCTCTAGTAAACCAATGAGCTGAAATCATTAAAATAAGATTGGGCTTTTCTATCTTGGTTAATAGAGTTTGCCATTTCTTAGAAAATTTATTTTCTTCAATAGCATTCATTGGACTTCCATGTCCAACAAAAAAAGCTGGAGCTAATTGTTCTGTATTGGGTAAAAGTTTCGATAACCCTTCTAATTCATTTAATGCAAAAATGCCTGTTGTTCCTGCTAAACCCATTTTAATAAAAGTCTTCCTATTCATATCAAAAACATAAGGGCAATGTAAAAACATTGCCCAAAAATAACTCAACTTATGAAAAAAACTGTATGCTTAAGCCTTTACGAACTGAACTTCTGCTTGTATTTTAACATCTTTACCAATTAATACACCACCCGATTCGAGTACTGCATTATAATTTAAACCGAATTCTTCACGATTTATTTTACCAGTTAAAGAAAATCCTGATTTAGATTGTCCCCATGGATCTACAAAAGTTCCTCCGTATTCAACGTCTAAAACTACTTTTCTTGTCACATCTTTAATAGTCAAATCGCCTTCTAACACATAATCTGTATCACCCTTTTTAGTAATAGAAGTAGAAACGAATTTCATTTCAGGATAAGTAGCTACATCAAAAAAATCAGCACTTTTCAAGTGTTCATCTCTTTGCTGGTTTTGTGTGCTAATACTTGCCATTTTACCAACGAAAGTTACTTTCGCATCAGTAAAATCTTCTTTTTCAGACTCAAGATTAACAGTAAAATCGTTCACAGAACCACTTACATTAGAAATCATCATGTGTTTTACTTTAAACCCAACGTTACTGTGTGTGTTATCTAAATTCCAAGTTGCCATAATTATTTATTTTAATAGTTTGTTTAAAAGTTTTGACAAAGGTACGGCAGCTTATTTAGAATGAACTTAATCTAGATTAAGAAATGACTAATTCACAACAACTTAATTCATAACTCATTAATAAAAAGGGAGAATAAAAGTTGATAATCGCTAGGAAATATTATTTTTGCTGAAAATTACAAGCTATGGCACAGGTTGAAATATTAATGCCTAAACTGGGCGAAAGTGTAATGGAAGCTACCATTACTAAGTGGAACAAGAAGGTGGGTGATTCTATTGCGATGGATGAGACCATTATTGAAATTGCCACTGATAAAGTAGATAGCGAAGTTCCTTCTACCGCTCAAGGTGTACTTGTTAAATGTTTATATGAAGAAGGCGCCGTGGTTAAAATTGGCGATGCCTTTGCTATTATAGAAACAGATGCTGATGCAGCTACAAACACGCCAACTGAAGTCACAGCAGCGAAAGCTCCTGAGAAAACCGAAGTTATTGCTGAAGCTCAAAAAATTGAACAAGAAATCGCTTCTTTTTCTACGCCTGAAATTACATCTAACGGAGACCGTTTCTATAGCCCACTGGTTAAAAGTATAGCTAAAGAAGAAGGTATCTCGCAAGCTGAACTTGATAGCATTCAAGGTACTGGTAAAGACGGTAGAGTTACGAAAGACGATATTAAAGCTTATATTAAAAACGGTCGTTCGGCTCAATCTGCTCCTGCTATGCCTAAAGCTGAAACAGCTAAACCAGCAGCAACTACTCCTGCAGCGCCAGTTGAAGTTAAAACAATTCAAGGCCCAGCTGTTTCTGTTAATGCTGGCGACGAAATTATTGAAATGGACCGTATGCGTAAACTTATTGCCGACCACATGGTAATGAGTAAACACGTTTCTCCTCACGTAACTTCTTTCGTGGAAGCCGACGTTACTAATATTGTAATGTGGAGAGATAAAGTTAAAGACGCATTCTTCAAAATGACTGGAGAAAAATTAACTTATACTCCTATCATTATGGAAGCTGTGGTTCGCGCTATTAAAGACTTCCCTGGCATCAATGCATCGGTTG
Organism: Bacteroidia bacterium; assembly: GCA_036562365.1. GTDB lineage: Bacteria > Bacteroidota > Bacteroidia > CAIKAF01 > CAIKAF01 > JACVCJ01. The sequence continues at coordinate 10,564 of DATCKI010000032.1, forward strand.
ATGGAACTAAAATTATCTTACGTAAAAATATAAACTTGGGTATGGCTACTGCCCTACCTTCTGGTAACTTAATTGTTCCTGTTATTAAGAACTCTGATTCTATGAATCTTGTTGGCTTAACTAAATCTGTAAACGATTTAGCTAACCGGGCTCGTAATAACAAATTAACTCCAGACGAAATTGCAGGTGGGACCTTCACTGTAACTAATGTAGGTACTTTCGGTAACGTAATGGGTACACCTATTATTAACCAGCCTCAAGTGGCCATTTTAGCTGTTGGAGCTATTCGTAAACGTCCGGCTGTTATTGAAACTGAATTTGGAGATGTAATTGCTATACGTCATATGATGTTCTTATCTCTAAGCTACGACCACCGTGTGGTTGACGGTAGCCTAGGTGGTAGCTTCATCAGAAGAGTTGCTGATTACCTAGAGCAATTCGACCCTAATAGAACATTCTAATAAGTTTTTTGTGTAAATAAAGACGTCTCAATTTATTTTGGGACGTTTTTTTTTGCCCTTTATTGTGCCTTGGGCAAAATAAAAACACTGTGTAATATGCTATAAAAAGGAAAAAGCCAATTCTATGTGAAAAGGCTTTTTTTTATCTATATAGTCTTAGGTATAAAAAAAGGAGGACTAAAAATCCTCCTTTAATATCTTAGTGATCCCAAAATCTAGAAGAGCTACCGAGGCAGCTCTTCCAACTATTTTGGGTTTCTCTCTGCCATAATTTGATAAAACAAAGGTAATAACTTTTACCATACTAGCAAGTTACTTAACATTTTCCTCACTTTATTTTACACTTTTTTAAAAATTGGGGAGACTTTTCCCATTTCTTAATAGGGTTTATCCCATATATTTTTAATATATTTACAGCACATAGATTTTACATGAGAGCTATTGATTCTTTGTTAAACGAATATGGTGAAAGTCACCAAAATAAAACCAATAAACTAATACACTGGATTTGTGTACCTGTAATCTTTTGGACCATAACCGGGCTCCTTTGGGGCATCAAATTCCCTTTTACTATACCA
>DATCKI010000033.1:0-4481 GCA_036562365.1 Bacteroidia bacterium
ATATAAAGATGGTGGCATAGCCTATGAAATAGAATTAATGAAAAGCGAAGGAAAAACTCAAATAGTTTCGCATTCATACCAAGCAATATGGGTTCAAAAACAACAATATCCTAAAGTGGTATATCGATTAATTCCTGAAGATTTCAAAGCAGATAGCTTATTGAACCCTACAGAAAAATTAGCTTGGAAAACCTTTGTACAAGATACACGTAAGCATTTTGTATTAGATAGCTTATAAGCTTTTTCTAGAGTTTTTCAGTTTAGTGAGTATCCATTTTCTTCTTAAAAACACACCCCAAAGTACAGCTGTAAAAAAGGTAAATAAAGCATAAACAGCGGCAGGAATTGCAGCTTCAGTTGAATTTAACATGGCAGGTGCAGTAGCTATATAAATAGCTAATGCTGTATTTTGCATCCCAACTTCAAGACTAATAGTAGTGCTATTTCTATTTCCTAAACGCACTAATCTTGAAATAAAATAAGAACCGGTTAAACCAAGAACATTTAATAAAAAAACCCAAGGGAAAATTTCCAAGATTAAATCAAACGATATACCATTCCCCTCCTTTTTATCGAAGAATATAGCTCCTATCATGGCAATTGCAAGGAATAATGGCATAATAATATTTAGATATTTTTCGCTTTTCCGAGCCAAACTAGGTTTCCAATAATTAAATAACATACCTAAGGCTGCAGGAAATAATACCACGAAAAATATATGTATCATGGTTTCTATTGGATCCAAACCAATTTGAGCAGAATCCTCCGAGAAAATCAGCAAAGCTAAATTCATCCATAATGAAATACTGAACATGGTAAGGAAACTATTAATAGCCGAAAAAGAAATACTCATGGCTACATTCCCTCTCAATAAATGCACAATTAAATTACTGGTGGCTCCACCTGGGCATGCAGCTACTAAAACCAAACCTATTTTGTACATGGTATCAATAGGTGCAATAAAGGCTATTAAAATCGCAATTAATGGCAAGAAAACCATTTGACCGCTAAGTCCAGTAATTAAACCTTTGGGAAACTTAAATAGATACCTGAAGTTATCAATGGTCAAGGTTGAACCCATTCCAAACATAATAAATGCAAGTACCGCAGGTAAAATATATGAAGAAAACATTGTTTCCATGCCCTGCAAAGTTAAACTTGTATTTTAAAAAACACAGTAGATTTGACAAAATGATAACCAGAACCTATATTTGTAACAATAGCCTAAAACAATGAATAAACAAGTAGAAGAATTCAATGCCTACCGAGAAAAAATGAATGAAAAAATTCTGAGTCAAGATAACTTGGTTCTGAAACGTTTATTTAATCTCGATACCAATACATACCAAGATGGAGCTTTGAGTTCTAAAACAAAAGAAATGCTTGGTTTAGTGGCTAGTATGGTTTTACGTTGCGACGATTGCATTAAATACCACCTAGGTAAATGCTACGAAGCAGGCGTACAAACCAACGAATTAATGGAAATCTTTGCAGTGGCTAATATTGTTGGTGGAACTATTGTAATTCCACATACCCGTAGAGCCCTTGAATTTTGGGAATCTTTACAAGATAGCTAATCCTTATTTATGCAATTCCCTTCAACCTATTTACATAGATTCTTCATTTTCGTGTACGCATCCTTTTTTTGCGTAGCATTTGCTTTTGCACAGCCAACTACTAAAATTTCTGGTGTAATCTATGACAAAGTTTCTAATTCGCCACAACCATTCGTAAATATTATGGTGAAAGGTACTACCGTGGGTACTGTTTCCGACCTCGATGGTAAATTCACCCTCAGCACCCAAAAACAAGCCGATTCTCTTATTATAAGTTCTATGGGCTTCAAACGACAAGTCCTTAAACTTAAATACGGTCAATCTAACTATTTCGAAATTTACCTCGAACCCGATAACTCTATATTAAGCACCGTTGTTATTAAATACAACGGTAATCCTGCCGAACGTCTCATTAAAAAGGTCATTAAAGCTAAACCTAATAACGACCCAGAAAACCTGAATACATACCAATATAACTCCTACCAAAAGATCGAAGTAGATGTTTACAATATCCCTAAATACATGAAAGGCAACTTTCTGACTAAGCCTTTTAATTTTATGTGGGATTATATGGACAGTTCTTCTACAGATGGTCGTAAATTTCTGCCTGCTTTTATTACCGAATCCTACTCTACCAAATATTGGAAAAAAATCCCCTCTATAAATAAAGAATTTATTTATGCTTCTAAAGTTGCCGGTAATCAAGATGAAAACGTTTCTCAATTCACTGGCGACTTCTATCAAAATATTAATCTATATCGAGATTACTTAGTAATAGGTGGTAAGACTTTTGTAAGTCCCATCGCTTCAAATGGTATCTTCTTCTATAATTATTACTTGAGCGATTCTACTTATAGAGGTAAAGACAAATACTACTACTTAGAGTTTTTTCCTCGCCGTAAACAGGAGTATACATTCAACGGAGCTATGTGGATTCACGATAGTACTTTTGCCGTTAAACAAGTTGAACTTGAACTTTCTGAAAGTGTAAACGTAAACCTTATACGTAAATTCTACGCATTTCAAGAATTTCATAGAGTAAATAATAGATGGTTACCTCAAAAAGATTCGGTATTTGTCGACTTTACCCCTATATCTAAAAACTCCATAGCTATAATAGGACGAAAAAAAGGATTTTACAGCAAGCAAATTATTAATAAAGAGCTTCCTGATTCGGTATTACGCAACCCTAATACTATAGTTTTACACCCCAAAGCTGTTTCAAGACCAGATGCTGCTTGGGATACCCTCCGTGCTGAAAAACTGAATTTGCGCGAAATGGGAATTTATGAAATGGTTGATTCTATTAAACGAACCCCTCGCTATAAAACCTATAGAACATTGGGAGGACTCGTTTCTACTGGATATTGGCAAGTTGGTAAATTCGAAATTGGACAATTCTATAAATTTTATAGTTGGAATCCAATTGAAGGGAATCGTATAAAATTCGGTGGAAGAACTTCCCTATCCATGAGTCGAAGATGGCACGCCTTTGCATATGGAGCTTATGGATTTATGGATAATAAATTCAAATATAAACTTCAATTTTATTGGCATTTCAATAAATCGAGAACTCCTTGGCGCTTACTTGGAATCTGGTATAAAAACGATATGCAACAATTTGCATTCGATGAGGAAAATGGATTCGACCATGATAATATCATGCAAGCGGTGCGTAACCAAAAAATGACCAACTTACTTTATCAAAAGGAATTTAATGTTCAATACGAACATGAGTTCTTTAGCGGCTTAATGAGTAGATTAACTTTTAATCATAGCGAATTATCAGGAACCAATTACTTCACATTTAGAAGTGGTTCTAACCCCAATTATACTTTCAAAGATATAACCTCCACCGAAATTAGGTTTTATACCAAATTTGCTTTTCGAGAAAAGTATATCAATCGTCGTATAGACCGTACTCCAATGGGAACTAAATTCCCTGTTATTGAGGTAGATTTTAGATGGGCTATGAAAGATGTATGGGATGGCGATTTTAATGCTCAAAAGCTCATTATTAAAGTATTCGATAAAATACGTTTAGGTCCTGCGGGGTACCTTGATGTTTATGCAGAAGGTGGAAAAGTTTGGGGTACGGCACCCTGGCCTTACCTTTTCAATCATAACGGAAACCCAAGTTATTTCTTTAATAAACGTTCATTTCAAGGAATGTTATCTCCTGAATTCGTAAGCGATGAATATGCAACCGTTTATGTAGAATACCATTTAGATGGATTGCTCTTTAACCGTATTCCTGGATTCCGTAAATTGAAATGGAGAGAAGTTTTACATGCACGTGGACTTTGGGGTAGTCTGAAAAATTACGATGCTCATCATGCTTTGGTCCAGTTTCCCAGTTATTCTGAAAATTTAGTATTGAGACCTTCACTACTTCAGCCTTATTATGAAGTAGGCTTCGGTATCGAAAATATTTTCAACTTCTTTAGAGTTGATTTTGTATGGCGTTTAACCAATCTGCAAAAAGATTTTAATGGCGATGGTATAGACGACAAAAAGATTAAACCTTTCCAATTTAAAATAGGTCTTGGCTTCCGTTTATAAAAATATTGTACTCTACTTCTTTATAATAATTTCGGTTCCAGCTTGGGCTTCCGATTCATTACTTTGGAAAAGCTTTAAGCTTATGGAGCAAGATAAAGTTCTGCTTTCTGTTCGTAAACAAGGCAAAAAAGAATATATTGACAATACTATTTTTTTTAGTTTAGTTGTATTATATGGGATTGAACAATATAAAGAGGAATTAAATGGAGCTTTAAAAAAGGAATTTGACACTCGGAAAGCAGCTTTAAAAGAGCAATTACCACTCTACACCAATCCGTACCGGGCAACTATAAATTTTTGGCAAACCCAGCCATTAAACCAATGGCCAGGGAATAAAAATTGGGCTAAAAAAAAGCAACGCCA
>DATCKI010000034.1:0-3688 GCA_036562365.1 Bacteroidia bacterium
GAATTACCTCTATTAGTCTTCTGTACAGAGTCGCACATAAAATGGAAACCAAATCTTCGATTCGAATTTGAACCTGAATAAGCCGCCGAAAAATGATACAAAAACGCATCATTAACATTTTGATTCAGCGGAATACCAATATTGGTATTATTTTCAGATTCATCGCTTTGTATTAAATTTTGTCCTGTTGCCGACCAAACACCCACATAACTGGTCCAATCGTTAGATAAAGTAATTGTCTCAAAATCATCAAACAAAAAGCCCTTATTCAAATATCCTTTCCACGAATTCCCTTGTGAATTTAATATATTGTAATAAGTGTTTTTCAGGCCAGATCCTGAATCTGAATCGGTAAAATATAAAAGTGTATCGCTAATAATCCAATTAGTAATATTTTGGATGGAAGTAATAGGAGGTATTAAATCTGGAGGAGTAACCGGTCCGGGCATTTGCGTGGTCCAACTTGCTTCCCAACCTGGGCCTGTAGTGGCGCAATCGCTTCTAAATTCAAGTGTAATACTGCCCGAATTAGCTACTAAAGTACTCGGAATATTACTTCCTGTATATACTCCTAAAAGCGGAGCAAAAATATTATTCCCATTATAAACATACAGATAATCCCAATTGTTTTCCACATTAAAGCTGGTGAAATTCAGGGTGATACTTAAAGCATTTGGCGGACTAATAGTCCATATAGACCTTTCGTCGTTAGAATAATTTCCACTTCCACCCGAATCTGTAATTGTACCGCTAGTAGCCGTTAAAACCGTAGCAGTTGGAGTAGGGTGTATGAGTTTGAAATAATAGTCCCAATCCCAGTTTGCACCTGGATCTGTATGTGTTTGATTGGGATAATGTTGATGTCCTTTAATACGTACGCAAGAACCTGGAATGCTTGAGGCATTATAATGTGTAGTAGGAGCCCATGGGAACCAAGAAGTTCTTAGGGCATTAATTCCGTAGCCACTAGCCACTATATCTTTTACCAAATTAGCAGAGCTTTGGTACATGGCAGTTGTATACCAAGCGGCATTATTTACATAACCTTCGTGTTCTAAGCCTATGGTATATGGATTTTCGGAGCCCACATGATAAGCCCGTGCAGATTCCAGCACCATTTGCGTTACTTGTCCATCTGAACTTCGCAGCACATAATGAGCCGAAACTCCTGCATTACAATTCCCAAACCAACTAATACAACCCGCATAAGAGCCTTGAACCGTGTGTATAGTAACAGCCGAAACAGCAGTTCCATTTCTAGAACCATAATTACAAGTGGGTGCTGCTACCCATAGTGCTGGTGCGTAATCAGCTGATTTGGGAATAGCAAAGGTATCTCCTTCCGTGTTTTTAATATATGTTTCCGACAAGATAAGCTCAGAAGCAGAGTGGATTTTATAATTATCTCCAAAAAAATCCTTCTCATCAATTCCATATTTCTCGAAACCATAATTCAGAGCTGCATAGGGATCATTCAAAAACTTAATCCATTCCCATAACATAGCTTCGCGCGCAAAAGAATTGATAACAGAGTTATCAGCAGGGATTTCAGAGATAGCTGCAAGTTTTTTCAGCTTATCATAAATATGCATATTCCCTGTAATAGTGCTATTATACAAAGTTGCAAAGGCTAGAATTTCGGTTTCAGGGTTTTGCATCATTTCCTTAATGGAATATCCACTATAGATTGCGGACTGAGTTCCATTTTCAAAGAAATAGTTTTGCCCATCGTAAATAAGGCCTAATACGCCAATATTCATGGGTTTACCTGTGCATGAATGTTGATTTGGGTCTAATTTTTGTATACGCGAATTATGCCAAGCATAGGCTTCTAAAAAACCTCGAGGTATATTCGGAAAAAGTTGATAAGCTTTATTGAAATTTGATTGATATGGATTTTCAGGATACTTATTTATTGCCAAAAGAGTATATATATGGAAAGCAAGGAATAGTAAGAGTATCGTTCGTTTCATAGTAGTTTTGTTATCTTTAGAAAGATATGAAATGTTGAAAAATTGTGCAAATGCTTTTAGTAAAAGGTCAAAATTTATAGACTCACAACAAATAAAACCCGTATTTTTGGCAAAAAAATACCAAGAGCATGAGTTATATTTATTCAATCCAAGCGAGAGAAATCCTTGATAGCCGTGGAAATCCAACCGTAGAAGCAGAAGTAGTTACTACAAGTGGGGCATTTGGCCGTGCAGCTGTTCCAAGTGGAGCCTCAACAGGTGCACACGAAGCTGCAGAATTACGCGACAACGATGCTAAACGTTACGTAGGAAAAGGCGTTTTACGTGCCGTTGAAAATGTAAATACCAAAATTGCTGAGGCAATTAATGGTTTTAGCGTTTTCGAACAAGAGGCTATCGATAAAGCTATGATTGAATTAGATGGCACTGCAAATAAATCGAATTTAGGTGCTAATGCTATTTTGGCTGTATCGCTCGCAGTTTCTAGAGCTGCTGCTGATGAGCTTAAAATGCCTTACTATAAATATATAGGTGGTATTAATGCCAATTTATTACCAGTACCTATGATGAATATCCTAAATGGAGGAGCACATGCCGATAATAAAATCGACTTCCAGGAATTTATGGTTATGCCTTTTGGTGCTGAAAGCTTCTCGGAGTCGTTACGCATGGGTACCGAAATTTTCCATTCCCTAAAATCTGTGCTCAAATCTAAAGGATATAGCACAAACGTAGGTGATGAAGGTGGATTTGCTCCTAATCTACAAAGCAATAAAGAGGCTATCGACTTCGTAATGATGGCAATTGAAAAGGCTGGTTATCGTCCAGGCGAAGAAGTTTGGATTGCATTAGACGCTGCATCAACCGAGTTTTACGATGCCGAAAAACAACAATATATATTCAAAAAATCTACAGGCGATATTCTAACTAGTAGCGAAATGGCTAATTACTGGAGCGAATGGTGCCGCCAATACCCAATTGTCTCTATTGAAGATGGTATGGCTGAAGATGATTGGGAAGGCTGGAGAACTTTAACGAACTTAGTTGGTAATAAGGTTCAATTAGTGGGCGACGATCTATTTGTAACAAATCCAAAACGTTTACAAAAAGGTATTAGCGAAGGTATAGCTAATTCAATCTTAATTAAAGTTAACCAAATTGGTACTTTAACCGAAACTATTGCAGCAGTTGAAAAAGCTCATAATAACGGATATACTTCGGTTATGAGTCACCGTAGCGGTGAAACCGAAGATACTACAATTGCAGATTTATCAGTGGCTCTACGTTGTGGACAAATCAAAACAGGTTCATTATCTCGTACCGATCGTATTGCTAAATACAACCAATTATTACGTATAGAACAAGAATTGGGTGCTGCAGCAAAATTCAATGGTAAGAATTTTAAGTTTATAAAATAAACTTATTTACATACTTTATTGAAAGGCCTTAAATTAGTTTAAGGTCTTTTTTGTTTATCATAAAGCATGTTTTTTTGCATATAAAACTATTTAAATTGCCTATTAGTCTAACTATAGTTTTAATTTCTCTTAATTCTTGTATATTCGCTAAAATCAAAAATATAAATTCATGAAAAAGCAGCTTTTATTGGTATTCTGTTCTAGTTTACTTTTCATGAGCATGAGTTTTGCTCAAAGAGGATACTGGCAACAAAAGGCAGATTATGTAATGGAAATTGATTTTGATCACACCAAACA
>DATCKI010000264.1:0-5800 GCA_036562365.1 Bacteroidia bacterium
CATTAACCGTATTAACAGCTGCGGTAAAAACAAAAAACAGAGCTAAAAGAGATGTTCGCATGGATGAATGTTTATTTTTGTAAAAGTACACAATTTTAATGCCATGAAACAAACAGGAAATATACATAAGATGAAAAGCCAAATTGGGGAACCAATTCAATACTCAATGATTTTGGGAGATAGCGTATTTCCTGTGAATGAGTTTCTAGGCAAAAAAATAACATTAACTTATGAAAATCAGATTAATTGTATAAACTGTGGACGCAAGACTCCTAAGAGTTTTAGTCAGGGTTTTTGCTACCCTTGTTTTGCAAATAGTCCGGAGAATTCTGATTGTATAATACGCCCTGAATTATGCCGTGGGCACTTAGGTGAAGGCCGCGACCCTCAATGGGAGCTCGAAAACCACGTGCAACCTCATACGGTTTACCTTGCCTTAAGCAGCGATATTAAAGTAGGCGTTACCCGAAATACTCAAATACCTACGCGATGGATTGACCAAGGTGCTTCTCAAGCTATTATACTTGCACAAACCTCTAACCGCTACGAGGCCGGCATGATTGAATCTATCCTAAAACAACATATTAGCGACAAAACCAATTGGCAACGTATGCTCAAAAACCAAATTTCTGATAAGTCTTTATTAGAATTTAAAGGGCAAATGTTCAATCTACTTCCTAATGAATGGCAAAAATTTGTAATTCCAAACTCTGAAATTATTGAACTGCATTACCCTGTACTTCAATATCCAAGCAAAGTGATTTCATGTAGCTTCGATAAAACCCCAATTATTGATGGAGTTTTAAGTGGAATTAAAGGGCAATATTTAATCTTCGATGATAACAGAGTTATCAATATCCGAAATCATAGTGGGTATTTGATAAGCTTTGAGGCCTAAATTAATTGGTACGTTCAAAAACGATAGTACGCATAACACTATCCAAACCTATATCTTTCTTGGTTAAACGGAATCCGTGTTTTTGCTTATCTCCTATGGTATAGCTTAAACCATCTAATATCATTAAATCATTATCAGATTCTAACATAGCCCATGAACCGGTATAGGTGGTATCATTTACTTTAATGCTATGGTAAACGCCTTCTCTTTCAAACTTAAAAAGATAACTATTTTCGTATAGTTTTTCTGAAACACTGTCTAATGCTAGAAATTCTAACTTCTCAGATTTCACATACCAACTGCCTACATAGACATCCATACCCGTTTTTTTACAAGAATAAACCGTTAATAATAAAACGGCTGCGGCAAGGAATTTTATCTTTTTCATCTTACAAATATAAAAAACTGCATGTATAGATTTTAAAACTTTATATTTGAATCTCTAGAATTATTATCGTAAATTTTCGAATGCGTTTCCATCATAAATTATACATATTCTTTATTCTCTTTCAATTTTTTATAGTTTCTGTCTATACTCAAACTATAACCATTGGACCAGAAAATAACCTAAAAGGGAACGAAACTCTTACTGAAATCTTAGGACAAAAAGATGGTGTGATTTATATCCATAAATCAAAATCGGATATTTTTAAAACTGATGGAGAATTTTTGGAGAAATTCAACCTTGAAACCCTTGAAAATATAGGTACCATCCCGCTTCTTCTTCATGATGCTTTTATTGAAGTAAATAAAAGAAAGCTCAAACCCAATCTAGAAACAGCCTTCATTTTTCAAAATCGTTTACATATGTTTCTTACCGCATATGATCGAATTGAAAAGAAAAATATTGCTTATGTTGGTTTGTTTGATGAAAGGGATTTTCAATATGCTTTAATTGAAATTGATGCCATTCGAAATGCTACTTCGTACGACCCTGGTGCTTTTATATTCACTCCTAATAATGATGGAAGCAAACTAGTTATAGTGCAGAATATACCAGGAATTAAAAAAGGGAAATCTTTACTTGGGTTAAGTTTGTTTAATGAAAAATTAGAGAAAATTTCTACCAAAGGCATCGTGCTTCCTTATGATAGGAATATGATCGATTTTGAGCAGGTAATTTCAAATAGTAAAGGTGATATAGCCATGCTACTTAAAGTATATCTAACTCGCAAAGAAATTAAACCTGGAAACGAAGATCATATTTATCATTTAGTGACTTTAAAACATGGTGAATCTGAAGTAAAAGATCATAAAATTTTAATCCCCAATAAAAGAGTAAAACACGTATCTATTCTTTTCAACCAACGCGAAGAAATTATGTTACTCGGTTTTATTGGAAATGAATTAAGTAAAGGAATTACAGGAACAGTATATGGCACTTTTAATTTCGATGGAGAACAAATAAATAGATTGAATGAGACTCTTTTTCCTTCAAATATTTTACAGCACTTCACTCCCGAGAAATATATAAACCGAGGCGAAGGAGTACAAGGAATTTCTATAGATAAAGTCTTTTTAAAATCGAATGGTGGAATTTATGTAATTAGCGAGCAATACCATATAGAGCGTGTTTGTAACCGCGATGCAAGAGGTACTTTGGCTTGTAATTACTACTATTATTACAATAGTATTTTAGTACATTCTATAGCCGAGAATGGAGAATATGAATGGACTAAGTTAATACCGAAGTACCAAAGTAGTATTGATGATGGAGGAATTTATAGCTCTTATGCTACCGCATTTAAGAATGATACTTTATTCTTTGTCTTTAATGAACATGAGAAAAATTTTGAGCAAACAGACCCATCTAAATTAAGAGTAATGTTGCGACCTAATAAGGCTGTTTTAGCATTAAGCATTATGACACCAGATGGAAATGTAAGCAAAACCCCACTTATAAATAATAAAACCGAGAACAATAAAGCTCGTCCTCGGTTCTATTATACCGACAAAAATGCTCAACTAATTATACCTGCAAACGAATTACAGAGTAATAAGTTTAAGTTAATTCGGATTGAATTCTAATCCCAATTATAAATAGTGTAAATCTCAGGCAGTTTGGTATTTTCTGCGCTAATTGTTTTCAAAACATTCATTTCGCCTGTAGTCATATCGTACATACATGCGTGTATAAGTGGCATTTTCTTTGCTTTCCAAGCTTTTTGGATTACCACTGTTTTTGCGATATTATAAATCTGTTCAATGGTAACCAATTCACCCAATTTATTAGCTCGAGCGCTTGGGTCATCTATGCTATTAAGCAAATCGGCATTACGCATATAGATGTCTTTAATTGGAGTAAACCATCTATTCAATACCCCAAAATCTCCATTAGTCATAGCCGCTTTTATACCACCACAACCAGTATGTCCACAAACAATAATATGACCTACTTCTAAGTATTCAACAGCATATTGCAAAACACTCATTAGGTTTAAGTCGGAAATCACTACTAAATTGGCAATATTTCTATGAACAAACATTTCACCTGGATCGGTATCGGTTACCTCATTAGCAGGCACACGACTATCGCTACAACCTATCCAAAGAAATTCTGGTTTTTGTTCTCTTACTAAACGCTTAAAGAAATCAGGATCTTGTTCTTTAGTTCTTTGGGCAAAGTTCTTATTCCCTTGTAAAATTCTATCTAAATTTTTCATACAGCTTAAACTTTAAGTTTATCCCCAATCACTTTAACTTCAAGATCAGAATGATGAGTACTTTCAATAAATTCGTTTAATAATTCTTTCACATCGGCATCCATAAAATCGATTTTACTTGTATCAAAAACGATTTGAGTGCCAGGTTTAATATTTAAAAGGTCTTTCTTTAATGTTGCTTTATTCGTAAAGACTATGTCTTTATTAAATAAAAATGTCCATCTATTAGGTTCACGAATTACAGAATATGCATTTTGTGAGTTAGAACGCATAATGAAGATTACACCAGTTACTATACCTATAAGTACACCTACTAATAAGTCTGTAAATAATATAGCAACTATAGTTACCACGAAAGGAATTAAAGAACTCCAACCTTTTGCCTTTTCTTCTAAGAATAATGAAGGTTTAGTTAATTTATAACCCACCATTAATAGCACCGCAGCTAATGAAGCATAAGGCACATAATTCATATATTTCCCAAGGAATAAAACCGCTAATAATAACCATGTACCGTGCAATACCGCAGAAAATTTAGAATGATTACCAGAATTAATATTGGCAGAAGAACGAACAATTACTGCCGTAACGGGAATACCTCCAATTAATCCGGCAAGAATATTTCCTGAACCTTGTGCGATTAATTCTCTATTAGGAGAAGTAATCCTATTCTCAGGATCGAGTTTATCGGTTGCTTCTATACTTAATAATGATTCCAAACTAGCTACCAAAGCAATTTGTCCGGCAACGATCCAAACGTTTAAATTACTAAACAGCTGACTAAAATCCGGATGTGTTAGAGTCGTAAAGAAATCGACTGGAGATTCGAAATTAGGCATATTAACCAAGTGTTCCTTACTTAGATAAAAATCGGGAATACTTGATTGAAAAAATAAATTTAGAACAACCCCTAAAATTACAACAACAAGTGCCCCCGGAATGGTTGAAACAAGCGGTAATTTTTTAAAGAAAGGTTTATCCCAAAGTATAAGTAAAGCTAATGAAATTAGAGTGATGATAACCGCTCCAAAATTCAAGAAATCGAGCATATAATATAGCTCAGAAAAAGTGTTATGATTATCTTTTTGCCAGAAAGAAAAGTCGCCTTCAAAATTGGCATCGTAACCAACGGCATGTGGAATTTGTTTAAGGATAAGAATAAGTCCGATAGCTGCTAACATTCCCTTAATTACTGCGTTGGGGACATATTGGGCGAGTATCCCAAGTTTAAAAAGTCCTAGAGCAAGTTGAATAATACCTGCAATAACAACGGCAGCTAAAAACATTTCGAACGATTGCAACGTTGCGATTGCACCAGCAACTATGACCGTTAAACCAGCGGCTGGACCACTTACACTGGTGTGCGAATTACTAATGAGCCCCACTACTATACCACCGACTATTCCGGCGATAAGCCCTGATACTACCGATGCATCAGAGGCGATAGCGACGCCCATACACAAGGGTAAGGCTACCAGAAAGACTACTATCGACGAAGGTATGTCCTTCGTCAGAACGGATTTTAATTGAACATTTCTCATAAAACAATAACATTACTAAAACCTAATTAACAATTATGAATATACTCTTGATACAATTCTTTAATAATACCGTCAGAAAGCCCAATCTTGGGAACTAACATAGACTTAATGTCCATTTGCTTACAAACGTACAAATACAACTCACCAGCTGGAACTATAACGTCGGCACGGTCGGTGTTCAAACCTAATTTTTGGGTACGCTCATCATAACTCATAGAACTTAAATATTCATGTAACTCTTTAAGCTTCTTCACCGGCAATGGTTTACCTTCTTTAATCCCAGACAATTTAAACAATCTATTAATGTTTCCTCCAGACCCAATTCCTATTACATTACCCTTAAATCTCTTTTGAATTGACTTTAAATCTTGTTTTAAACGCTCGTACTCTTTCGGATTAATTGCTCCAGAAAGAGATCGAACCGTTCCTAATTTATACGATTCTGAAAACGAATCCATATTCGGCCCGAAAAACGATATTTCCGTACTTCCTCCTCCAACATCTACATACAAATATCCATTCTTATAGTCGTATTTCTCAATAAGTCGATTCGCATGAATTACCTTAGCTTCCGTCTCTCCGTCTATGATATGTATCTTAACTCCTGACTCCTTAAACACTCGATCTATTACCTCTTTCCCATTCAAAGCCTCGCGCATAGCCGAAGTAGCATAAGCTTTATACGATATCACTTCGTG
>DATCKI010000043.1:0-6161 GCA_036562365.1 Bacteroidia bacterium
AAGTCTGGATTTTCCCTCAATAATTCTTTCATTGGCGAAAGTGTATATAGCGGATCATCATCAATATCCCAAATATCTTCGCAAATGGTTAATGCAATTTTTTTTCCTTTAAATGTAATGCACGAGAAAGATTTAGAAGGTTCGAAATATCGATATTCATCAAAAATATCGTAATTAGGAAGTAAAGCTTTATGCGCATAAGCTTGAACTTTACCATCCGTTAAAAAACAAGCTGAATTATATAGGTTTTTACCTTCAATATTGGGATTTTTTGTAGGCGAACCCACTATAGCAGCAATACCATTACAATGTTTTGCAATAGATTCGACTGCTAGGTAAGATTTTTGAATAAAGTCGTCGAATTCCAAAAAATCTTGAGGTGGATAGCCACATACACTCAGTTCAGGGAAAACAATCAGGTCAATACCATTAAGTTTAGCCTCTTCAATCTTCTTAATTATAGTGGAAGAATTACCTTCAAAATCGCCTATAATAACATTTATTTGAGCTAGAGCTATTTTCATAATTATACTTTGTATAAAGCGCCACCAATAGAATTTCTTGACGCACCAGTTACGCTTTCTAGGATATTTACTTTATCGTGAAGATATAAAAAGCCAAGGAATGCAAACAATAAAGCTTCTTTAAAATCGACCGTTTGATGATCTGGAATAATGCAATCTTTATTGCTTAATTCTTGTATACGTTCCATTAAGAAGCTGTTGTGAACACCTCCTCCGGTAAATAAGATTTTATCTCCTTGTAAGGCATTAGTTGTATTTGAAATACGAATAGCGATATGTTCAACGAAGGTACGCATAAAGGTTTCGGCATCGTGGTCTTTAAGGTACATAAATATGTTTTTATTAACCCATTCAGCACCTAAAGAGCGAGCACCTTTTTCTTTATAAAAGGCTAAGTTATTTAACCAAATTAAAAGGTCTTCATTTAAATTTCCTTTACGAGCAATTTTTCCACCATCATCAAAAGGTTCTCCAAAACTATTGGCTAGTTTATTAAGTACCATATTACACGGACAAATATCGAAGCCTCTTCGGTTTCCATTTACATCTTGAAAAGAAACATTCGCAATTCCACCTAAGTTAATAGTAGCACAGTATTCCGAGAATAAATAAGCATCGCCAGCCGGAACAAGGGGAGCTCCTTGTCCGCCCAATGCAACATCGCCACTTCTAAAATCGCATATAACAGGAATATTAGTTAGCTGGGCAAGAACCCCGCCATTTCCCATCTGAAAGGTATATTTTTGCTCTGGAGCATGGAAAATTGTATGACCGTGCGAAGCAATATAATCAGGTTTAATTTCACCTTCTAGAAAATTATTTACGCATTCTGCAAAAAAATGTGCTAACTTAGTATCCCATTCTGCTAATTCTACACCAGTAAAGTCTAGTGCATTGGATAATTTGAAGCTAATATTTTTGGGGTAAGGTATAGTAGTGGATTTTAAAATCTTGTAATGGTAAGATTGGTCAATTTCTTCAAAATCACAAAGTGCTAAATCAACTCCATCAAGTGAAGTTCCCGACATTATACCAAGTATCCTCATTTATTATCAAATCAGGCCGCAAAAATAAGCCAAAGCAATGAAAAAAACATAATTAAATGTTATGCTTACATACTTTTATAATGATTAATTATAAATTTGTGTCCTCAAATTTTCAAAAATGATATTTCAGTTAACAGAAGAACAATTGATGGTGCAACAAGCAGCAAGAGACTTCGCTAAAGAAGAATTGTTGCCAGGCGTTATCGAGCGTGACGAAAAACAATTTTTCCCTGCAGAGCTTAGACAAAAAATGGGAGAGCTAGGCTTTATGGGAATGATGACCGATACTGCTTACGGTGGAAGCGGTCTTGACACTATTTCGTATGTTTTAGTAATGGAGGAATTATCGAAAATTGATGCTTCTGCATCGGTTTGTATGTCGGTAAATAACTCTTTGTATTCTTGGGGGCTGGAGAAATTCGGTACACACGAACAAAAAGAAAAGTATCTAACTCCTTGTGCTAAAGGAGAAAAATTAGGTGCCTTTGCTTTAAGTGAACCCGAGGCTGGTAGCGACGCTACTTCGCAACATACCGAGGCTATTGATATGGGTGATTATTACCTATTAAATGGTACTAAAAACTGGATTACTAACGGTTATAATGCCGATTATTACTTAGTGATTGCTCAAACTCACAGAGAACTTGGTCATAAAGGTATCAACGTGCTTATCGTTGAAAAAGGTATGGAAGGTTTTGTGGTTGGACCTAAAGAAAATAAATTAGGTATTCGTGCATCAGACACTTGTAGCTTAAATTTCACCGATGTGAAAGTGCCTAAAGCTAATCGTATTGGCGAAGATGGTTTTGGTTTCCGCTTTGCTATGAAAACCCTAGATGGAGGTCGTATTGGTATCGCTGCTCAAGCATTAGGTATCGCTGCGGGCGCATTAGAGTTCTCATTAGCTTATGCAAAAGAGCGAAAAGCTTTCGGTAAACCAATTCACGATCACCAAGCTATTGCTTTTAAATTAGCTGATATGGCTACCCGTGTTGAAGCTGCTCGTATGCTAGTTTATAAAGCTGCTTGGTTAAAAGACCAAGGTGCTGATTATAGCGAAGCTGCTGCTATGGCTAAAATGTATGCTAGTGATGTTGCTATGTGGGCCACTGTTGAAGCTGTACAAATTCATGGTGGTTATGGTTACGTGAAAGAATACCACGTAGAACGCCTAATGCGTGATGCAAAAATCACTCAAATCTATGAAGGAACTAACGAAATCCAACGTATAGTTATCTCTCGTAGCCAAATTAAAAAATAAGCTTTTTAAATATTTTAAATCAGCCGATTCGATATGCTAATGCAAAATCTCCGAGTCGGCTGATTTTTATTTTATAACTGTCTGCTATCCCTTCCGTCTCTATATCACAAATAATTATTTCATCTTTTATTGTAAATGGACGTATACGGAAGCCCTCATGATAATCATGAAATCCTGCACCTAGGGTTTTGTAAACTACTTCTTTAATACACCAGCATTTAGTTATCAATTCTGCCTGTTCATTTTCTGGGGTAGAATTAATGAATAAAAGTTCATTATTATTCAGAAACTTCGAGGCTAAGCGCTTTATACGTTCCTCTATTATCTGAATATCTATTCCACAAATAAAACTTTTTGAGAACTGAATAGCCACTTTACTTTTACTATGCGTTAAGCTAATATCTCCCTTAAATTGGGTGCAAAATGGCTTACCAGCATCATCATTTAATAGGAATACTTCTGGATCGTCTAAATAACGTCTCAACAAATAATCCGATGCTGCCTTTTCAATCCTACGCTTTGGCGTAGCTAATAATTTATGTCTTTCCTCAACCAATGATTCAGGAAATGTAGTAGTATCGATTAAAAATACCGTATTCTCATCCGAATATTCAATAATTTCAATCGCTGGTGCAAGTTCTAGCATCTTAGCTAAGTTTTACAGCTTTCTTTTTAAAAGGTGTTTCGCTGGCCTTTTTTTGCTTTTTTTCTTCTTTTTTAATCTTTTTTTCTTCAGACTCTAAACGCTTTTTAATAACGTTTACTGCAGTTTTAAAGATAGGGAAGACCGTTAAAGCAGTTGAATTATTGTTATCTAAAAGCGGATTAATCTCAGTAATTTCAAAACAAACTAATCTAGGATCTTTACATAAACCCTCAAGTAACTTAGTTACTTCTCTCACACTAAATCCACCAGAAACTGGAGTGCCTGTACCTGAAATTATACTACTATCTAAACTATCTACATCGAAGGTAATATAGAGTACATCGCAATGAGCTAAATATTCTCTAGCTTCTTTTACGATGTTTTTGATCTTTTTCTCACGAACTTCTTCAACTGTAAAAAGCTTTACATTATTGCTTTTAATATATTCAATTTCTGGCTCTTCCATATCGCGAACTCCGATAAAAACGAGGTCGCTCGGATAGATTTTAGGGCAAATACCACCTACATTCTTAAGGACTTCCCAATATTCGAAAGTACGGTCATCGTCTAACTCATTTTGAGCCATAGTAAGATTGTCGATACCCAATGAAGCCGCTACCGGCATACCATGAACGTTTCCGGATGGGGTAGTGTAAGGAGAATGAAGGTCGGCATGCGCATCGATCCAAATCACTCCAATTCTTTTATCAGGGAAAGCCATTTTAACACCTGCAATAGAACCACCACCACTAGAATGGTCTCCAGAAATTACAATAGGAAACTGCCCAAATTCAATCTCATCGTGAACAGAACGGGCTAGTTTTTGAAAAACTTCTATAATACCACGTATCCTTTTAGCGTGCGTACGAATAGGATCTTTAAATAATAAACGAGAACTATCTCTGATTTCTTTACGTTTAAATTTTCCGAAGAAGTTAGAACCATATTCTAATGAGGCAATCTTAAGCGCATCGGGGCCTAAACTGGCTCCACGAGTACCAGCTCCAAGTTCCGATTTTACCTCTATCATCTTAATTTTCTTCATAGTTTATATAAATGTTCGTTTCGTATATTAATAATTTAACAAAAAAATCATGCCGTTTATCAATTTGTATAAGTAGGTTACTTACATTTGCACTAAATATACTTAAGTAACATACTTGCTTTTTATCGTGAGCGACAAATGAAGAATAAATATCAAAACCTCATCTCTCAAACATTCGACTTCCCACAAGAAGGATTTAATGTAATTGATAACCAACTTTATTTTCATGATATCCCTTTAATGGACATCATTAAACAGTATGGAACCCCTTTAAAAATTTCATACTTACCAAAGATATCACAACAGATTCAAAAAGCCAAAAGATACTTCAAGGTAGCTATGGCAAAGGTTGATTATCAGGGAGATTATACCTATTGTTATTGCACTAAAAGCTCACATTTTTCTTTCGTTTTAGAAGAAGCTCTTAAAAATGATATCCATATCGAAACTTCTTCAGCTTACGATATGGAAATTGTTAAAGAATTAGCAAACAGGGGGTTATTGACTAAAAAGAACTTTATCGTTTGTAATGGTTATAAAAAGGAATTATATAAGGAATACATTAGCGATTTGATTAATGAAGGTTACGAAAACCTTATCCCAGTCCTTGATAATAAAGGAGAATTAGCTTATTATAAAGAACATATTAAAAAGAAAGCTAAGCTTGGAATTCGTATCGCAAGCGAAGAAGAACCTAAGTTTGAATTCTATACTTCGCGTTTAGGTGTTCGTTATAAGGATATAGTTCCTTTCTATATGGAACAATTAAAAGACGATCCTCAGTTCGAAGTAAAGATGTTACACTTCTTTATTAATACTGGGATAAGAGACACGGTTTACTACTGGAGTGAGTTATCTAAGTGTCTTAAAGTTTACTGTGACCTTAAAAAGGTTTGCCCAACCCTCGATTCTCTTAATATTGGAGGTGGGTTGCCTATTAAAAATAGTTTAAGTTATGACTTCGATTATGAATACATTATTCAAGAAGTAGTAGCGCAAATCAAGGAATTCTGTAATAATAACGGAGTAGAAGAACCTAATATATTTACTGAGTTTGGTTCCTTCACCGTAGGTGAAAGTGGAGCAGCTCTTTATTCTATTCTTGACCTTAAACAGCAAAATGATACGGAGATTTGGTATATGATCGATAGCTCTTTCATTACTACGCTTCCTGATACTTGGGGTATAGGACAGAAGTTCATTATGCTCGCTGTTAATAAATGGGACCATGAATATCAACGTGTTAACCTAGGTGGTTTAACCTGTGATAGTCAAGATTATTATAATTCTGAAGCCCATATTTCTCAAGTTTTCTTGCCAAAAGTAGATTTAAGCGAAGAAGAACCGCTTTATTTAGGCTTCTTCCATACAGGTGCTTATCAAGAATCGATAGGTGGATACGGTGGAATTCAGCACTGCTTAGTTCCTGCTCCAAAGCACGTTATTATTCAACGTGACGAGAACGGTGAATACTACACTAGTATTTTCTCTAAAGAACAAAGCTGGAAAAGCATGCTTAAAATACTAGGTTATTAGTAAAATGGCTTGTATTTAGCTTTAGCTTGGTCTCGACTCATGGTATTATAATGCCACCACTCGAATGATTGTTGTCTAAAGCCTACCTTTTCCATTACTCTTC
>DATCKI010000052.1:0-18242 GCA_036562365.1 Bacteroidia bacterium
TTTCCGCCATTCTAACAAGCTTTTTCCGTAATCAACATGATTTGTAGGATCGAACCATGTATGTATATTATGAATTCGAATCACATGTCTTTCTGGAAGATTCTTTGCCCAAAATGCATAATTCGAAGCCAAGGTATTAAATACATGTAAGTCGGCATGGACATTAGCTATATCACCTAATTTACAAGAATCCACTCCTAAAAGATGTAATTCATCGATAGAGTCTTGTATAGGTTTCGCTAATTTAGAGAATATCTCAGGTTTAGTAGATACAATAACATAAAACTCATTTCTATCCGTCAACCTTAAGAAAGAAGTCAAAATATCGGGATGATAATCGAGTTCGATGATATGTATACGTGATTTTTCAGCCATGGCTATAGATTACAAATGTAATAAACTTTAGTCCTCTTATGCTTCAATTTGTTAGTTTTGCAAAAAAGCATCTTAAGTTGACCAAAATACTACGTCAAGGAATTAAAGGAACTATATACTCTTACATTGGTATATTACTCGGGTATATCAATTGGGTTTTACTATTCCCTGAGTTCCTAAACAAAGATGAAATGGGATTGGTCCGAATTTTCATCGATTCTGGCTTATTGATGTCAACCATATTTGGTGCGGCTGTTAATCAAACTTTAATTAAACATTACCCATATTCTAACCAAGGTTTTAGTCGTAAATACCTAAGCACATACGTTGTTTTAAACGCTTTTGCCTTACTTGTATTTACAGCTTTTTACTTTGCATTTAACACTAATATTCGAGATTTCTTCTCCAGTAATGCACCATTATACAATTCCTATTTTTCGCTTGTTTATTGGGTAGTTGTACTTCAAATTGGGTTCGATTTTTTCGAAGCTCTGAATAAAATAAGGCTCAATATTTCAAGCGCAACGCTTATTAAAGAAGTGCTATTTAAAGCCATGATGCTTGTCTTAATTGCATCTTATGGAATTTATGGCTTAACACTTGATAATTTAATGTTAGGTATCATAGGCATTTTCTTCATTCAAATTATGCTTATGATCTACATTTTCTTTAGAAAATGGGAACCCGACCAAACTCCTTTTATACCTGAAAAACCTTCTAAAAAGGAGCTTAACTACCTTTTATTCATGTTCTTAGGCTCAGGAGGAAGTGTAATTGTAACGCAAATTGACTCTATTATGACGGCTGGTATGCGTGGACTAGACTATGCAGCTGTATATTCCATGGCCGTTTTTATGTCGAGCGTTATTTATATGCCTTTCAGAACCTTTACCTCTATTTCCTCACCCATTATTTCTAAATATTACGCAGAAAATTTACGCGAAGAAATCAAAAAATTATACCAAAATTCAAGTACCAATTTATTTTTCTTAGGAGCTTTAATTTTCCTTTTGATTTGGTTTAATGCCGATCTGATTTTCTCCTTCATTCCAGAAAAAAACGACAGTACAATAAAATTCGTAGATGGTAAATGGGTTCTATTTATAATAGGATTCGCTCGTTTATTAGATATGATTACTGGCGTAAATCATGTGATACTTGTGCATTCTAAATATTATAAAATGCACTTCTATACCATGCCAATTTTATCCATCTTAACCATAGGTGGGAACTTATTATTAATTCCAAAATTCGAAATTATAGGAGCAGCCATTGCATCCTTAATTTCTGTATTAATATTCAATTTAATTCGTTACGCATTCTTATGGTGGAAAGAAGGAATGCAGCCATTTACTAAACAAACTCTTATACTCATTTTACTCTTTACAATTTGCCTTTTACCATCTTTTATAGATTTATCTATAAACCCATATATTAAGGCTATATTGGCTGGATTTTGGATATTAGTAAGCTTCGTAATTCCTGTTTACTACTTGAAAATTAGCAGTCAATTAAACAATATAGTTCAAGATAAAATCATAGCTCGTTTTAAATAATTCTAACTTTGTAGCATGTTTGTATATCCAAAAGACACGGGTGAAAAGCTCGAGTTTGATCAAATATTAATGGCCATTTCGGGGTATGCTCGATTAAAATCTGCAAAGGAATTATCGCAAGTACTCCGTCCTTATAAAAGTTATGATGAGGCAAAACGTGCCTTATTAGAAACTGGCGAAATGCTTCAATCTTATGTACAAGGATTGAGTTTTCCAGATATTTCTTGTCCAGAAGTAGGAAAAGAAATTCAATTACTTAAGCTCGATGGTTCTGTTTTAGACGAGAAACAATGTCTTGCCATTCTAGCTATGCTAGAAGCTGCGAACGGCTTTATCCGTTTTATGCGCGATAAGAAGACTATCTTCCCTACTCTATCGGCATTATGTGAGTTTTTAGAAGAAGAAAAGCAATTACCAGCAACCATACTTTCAATTATAGATGAGCATGGTTTAGTTCGAAGTTCTGCCTCGCCACAATTAGCTTCTATTCGTAAAGAATTACAAACCAAACGAAGAGAAAATGAACGTATTTTCCAAAGTATTTTAAGTAAACTTCGTAAAGCTGGAGTACTAGCCGATATTGAGGAGTCGTTTATGAATGGGCGGCGGGTGGTTTCAATAGTTTCTGAAAGTAAAAGAGAAGTTCGCGGTGTAATTCACGGAAGCAGCCAAACCGGAAAAGCCACTTTTATAGAACCAGGCGAAACGGTTGAAATTAATAACGAAATTATTTCTTTAGAGTCTGACGAAAGACAAGAAATAAGACGCATTTTAAGAGAACTTACTAAACAATTACGAAATAAATACGAAGTATTAAAAAACTTCTTCGACTTATTAGTACATCTCGATTTCACACGTGCTAAAACACTTTTAGCACGCGAATTAGATGCAAATGTTCCTCACTTTCAAGAAAAGCCAATCATTTCAATTGTAAATGGGCGTCACCCTATCTTAGTTCGAAAAAATAGAGAAAGCGGAAAAGAAGTTGTACCCCTTTCATTACATCTCGACAATAAAAAAAGTATACTCATTATTTCAGGACCCAATGCAGGTGGAAAAAGTATAGCATTAAAGACAATTGGATTATCGCAATTGATGATTCAATCTGGGATTCCTGTTTGTTGCGAACCTCAATCTGAGTTCGGATTTTTTACCAATATTATGACTGATATTGGTGATAGTCAGAGTATAGAATACGAACTTAGTACCTATAGTTCACGGCTAATAAAAATGCGACGATTTGTAGAAAGAGCGGGTAAAAACACCTTATTTTTAATCGACGAGTTTGGTACAGGAACCGACCCCGAATTAGGGGGAGCTATGGCCGAAGTAATTCTAGAAGAATTAGCTAATAGTAAGAGTTACGGTATTATCACTACCCACTATGGCAATATAAAAATTGCTGGTGAAGAATTAAAAAGTGTACAAAATGCTTGTATGCTTTTTGATGATAGAACTCTAGAACCTATGTATAAAATCGAGATAGGTAAACCTGGTAGTTCATACACCTTTGTAATTGCAGAAAAAAGTGGTATTCCAAGAGAACTAATCAATAGAGCAAAAGAAAAAGTTGACTCGAACAAAGTTAAACTTGACCATATCTTAAATGTATTGCAAAAAAGAAGAAACGATTTAAATGATCAAATTCGTAAAACTGATGCACTACAAAAAGAATTAGAAGAGCAAAAGGAAAAAACTAAAGATTTAGAGGAGAAATTAAAGAAAAGATTAAGTGATATTAAAGAAAGAAGAGAAGATGATGTTAAGTGGATTGCTCTAGGTAAGAAATTAGCCGATTTAAGCGAAAAATGGGAAAAAACCTCTAATAAAAAAGAAGTTATTGCCGATTTTGTAAAATTGATGGGTAAAGAAAAAGCAAGAATTACAGAAGAAAAAAAACGATTAGCAAAAGAAAATACCCTAGAAAAAATATTAGAGAGAAAAAGGAAGATTATAGTTGTGGGAGCAGAAGTAAGAATGACTGGTACCAAACAAAAAGGAACTGTAATTGAAATTACAGGGAACAAGGCTCGTGTTGAGTTTGGTATGATAAAGAGTGTGATTTCTTTAGAGAATTTAGAATTAGCCTAATAAAAGCAAAAGTTATTTTGGAATATCGATTCTAGATATTATTTTTGCTGCCCGTTTAACACGGAGGTCAGGCCCGAGTGGCGGAACTGGTAGACGCGCTGGATTCAAAATCCTGTGTCAGCAATGACGTGCCGGTTCGATTCCGGCCTCGGGTACAAAAAAGAGAGTGAAGAATTTCACTCTCTTTTTTTTTGCTTAAATTCTTTATGCTTTTCAACTCTTTAATCTGCTTACGTAGCGATTTAAAGCCCATATAGGAAAAACATTTCTATATGATGTATAGGTAATCATACAATTATGATTAAACAAACCAGAAATTGCTTCTTGCGGGAAATCTCCGTCAATTTTCATCCTCGAAATAATAAACTGAATCCCTCTATCAATTACCTCTTGATGCGGATAATTAGCAGCCATTAAACTCAATACAGCCCAAGCTGTATTAATAACCTGACCTTTTTCAGTACTCAAATATTCTTTTTTCAAGCATGATTCAAAATGTTCTCCCCAACCACCGTCTGCTAATTGTTTCGAAACTAAAAACTGACATGCCTTATTAATCTCTGGCGAAACCCCACCTGGAGCTCCAAAGCCATTTCTACCTGCTGCCAACAATCCTTCTACTCCAAACCAAGTACCATAGCAGAAACATACTGCCCAAGAGCCATAGAAAGAACCGTCAGAACGTTGTTTCTTCGTAATAAATAAGGCACCTCTTTCAATAGCTTTTTTTATTTCTTCCTTTCGGTAATCTGGGAAATAATGTGCAAATTTCTTCAATCCTTGTATGCATGCCGAAGTACATTCAACATACGAATAATCAATCATGATATTCTCGAATACTTCAGAAGGATTTAATTTCTCAAGCCATTTAGGTCCACGACTATTTTCGTAAGAAGCCCAACCTCCATCTTTATTTTGGAAACTAAGTAGTAAGTCGGCACCAGCTTTAAATCTCCATTCTGCGAAAGGAGTTACCTTACCAGCTAAAAAATCTCTTTCTAGCAAAAGTGAAACTTTTAAACCTTCAGCGCTACAATCGGTTATAGGCCAACCATGTTCAACTGTTGAGAATGGCCATCCACCTACCGAGTTATGGCGGTAAAATTCTTTATGGTCTCGAACTTCCTCTTTAATTTGCATATTATCGAGGAATCCATGTATTTTCATTAAAGTTTCTTCTTCAGCCGGGGTGATTGTTTTTTTACCTTCGAGCATAGATTGAGCAGCAAAGATGGTATCCCAAAGTTGAGATCCATTATAACCTTGCATTTTCATTCCATCTTCGGCCACCCAAAGATAGTCGGCTCTACGTTCTATGTGTTTCTTAAATCGTTCCGATTCAGGTCCATGCGCATGCCAAACACAAATAGTATTAAAGGCTTTATTTACTGGACCTATATCTATAAAATTAGTATGGTCATCTTCGGCATCAATATAAGCCAAGATAGCGTCCATAGCTTTTCTACGAAAACGTTTAGGAGAGTGACGTTCATAGAAATTTAAGAATTTATTAGCAAATTTTAAAAGGGGTGGATGAGGGAAATAGAGGTCAACATCAGCAATTTGATTTCTTGCTCTTTTCCAATCTATTTTACCGTAAGGTTGTACATAGATTTCTTCTCTTAAATCGGCAACAAGTTCAGTAATTTTACCAACTAATTTATGTCCGTAACAATAAGACATGCCCAAATAAACCATACGAGCATGGCACCAATATTTACCTGGGTGGAAAGGCAAAGAACGAGGCAATATCCACAATTCAGGCAATAAACAATTTACTCCGGCCCAATCATATGCACCAAGTATAGAAAGATATGCTTTACCCCAAGTAGGAATATAAATAGCACCACCATGGTCTTGAATCCAAGTTCTAGCTTTAGCTATTTCAGGATCATTAGCTTGCATACCAAGGATACGCAGAGCAACATATTGCATAACAGTACCAAACATAGTACTTTTATCTTCAATATGTAAGCCCCAGCCACCATCGGCATTTTGCATATTGAGCATATACCTTTTCATGAGGATTTCTTCCTCTTTTTTGAAAGGAGTATTAGTAACATAAGCCTGAATAATGATACCAGGGAGCAAGAAAAGTGGTCCGCCATAATCGCCAGCCCAATGTCCATCTTCTTCTTGAAGAGTTTTATAGTAATTTGTTGCTAAATCAGCGGCATCTTTCGGAGAGAAAGAGTCTGGATTAACGAAATTAGCTTCAATTTTACCAGTTTTAGCGGTTCTAAAAACAATATCGGCGCTATTAGGGTTTTCGCTTTTATTGTAAACAAAGGCTTTATCGAGTTCGAATTGTAATTTTTGGCCAGCTTCAGAGTTCCAGAATTTCTCTGGATCTTCGTAAAATTCAGCATACAAACTAGGGTCTGGGTTAAAAGACCAAGTTTGACGACCATTATTGGAATTCAATTTCCAGTATTGTTGAATTTTAACTATTTCCATAAAAAGTTTACACAATAAAAAAGCGCCCGAAAGCGCTTTTTGTAATAATCACTATAGAAAACTAAATAACATATTTAGGATGTACTTCTGCTAGAAAGGCTTCGTCTTCATGTAGGTCAGCAAAAGAATCCAATTTTTTAGCAAGCGGTTTAGACTTTTGTCTATCTGGCTTTTTTGTAAAATAATTTTGAGCGAAATACGTTTCAGCGTCTGCTTTTTGAAGCAGTTCTACTCTGTCGTATGGACGTAAATTCGGCTTTTTCATTTTATGCTATTATTTTTTAATGTCTAAATAATTTTCGGCCATTCTATAGGCTTCCATGCTTTTAACGATATAATTTCTCAGATCGTCGTAGCTAACGGCTGCACGTTTTAACAATTCGAATGCCTGACCATAAACGGCAGTTACTGGTAATTGTTTTACGTTATAGAAGCCATCTGCAAAATTTTTTATTCCACCCGAAACAATTACTTGTTTACAAAGGGCTTTATCTCCAAGTTTTTCGTAGGCATTTTTAACGAATTGAGTCATCTCATTTGCGTCATGCCCTGTATAAACTAATGGTTCGTAAACTTCATTGAACGAATTCTTATCACGAATTCGTTCAAGAAGAGAGAAATTTGTACCACCATATGCAGCATAATCAAGAGCTGCAATTGGTAATTGTAAAAGGGTTTCAACACTTCTAGGTCCAAATCCTTGGCCCACCTCTTTCACTATGATAGGGTATTTAGCCCAATCCAGAAGGGTTATTATAGTATCTAGGGGAGGTCTTCTAAAAATATCCCCTTCGGGTTGGAAGAATTCTTGAAAAGGGTTAACGTGGATGATAAGACCATCAGCTTGCAGGCTAGAAATCAGATCATCAACTTTAGATAATTCCTTATTATCAATGAGTTCCTCTAATTGGGCTATCCCTAAATTGATAAAGAATGGTAGATCATTTCCAAGTATAGGACGAAGGTTAAAATCTTCAAATCGTTCACTTCCTTCAAGAAGTACACGACATGAACCCAATCCCATACCCATTCCAAACTCGGCACATGCTCTGGCAAGATTACGATTGATATCGTATGCCGCCCCCGTTCCACCAGTCATAGAGCTTACCCATAGTGGTACGCGCATTGTCTTTCCTAAAAAAGAAAATGGCTTCTCTAAGCTTGTTGGATGAGCTGCGAACAAAGGTTCGTAATTAAAGCGAGTGTCGACACCTAATTTAGCAGTTTGTGAATTTCCAGCTAGATTAATGTGGTCAGACTTACGTTCCTCACCTTGCTCGATTATGTTATTTAACTTTGAGTTTGTCATGTAATTCGGTTATAAGACGAAGTAGGTAACAAATAGTTACAAAAGGTGTAATTATTTACCTACAAAAGTACAAGAAAGGCCTTATAAATGAGTTTATATGCCGTTAAAATTTAAGTAAACTATTCTCATAAGCCTTAAATTTGAATTAAAAAAAGCTTAATGTTTAAGGCAATAAGAGTCTTTTATGGTATCTTGTGCCTCAATTTTTGGTATTATGCAACATAAAGTATCCCAAATGGCAGAGACCTTAATTGGTTCTGAAATTATAAAATTAGGTGGCGAGATCAATAAGCGTATTGCTGAAGGTGCCAAAATCTACAATTTAACAATTGGAGATTTCAATCCTTCTATCTTTCCTATTCCTGATTTACTGAATGATGAAATTATTCGTGCATACCAGGAAAATCAGACTAATTATCCACCTGCCGACGGCATTTTACCTCTACGCCAAGCTGTTTCTAACTTAATTTGGGAGAAACAAAATCTCACTTTTTCTCCAGATGAAATCCTTATAGCTGGTGGCGCACGTCCACTTATCTATGCTATATTTACTACCATAGTTGATCCTGGCGATAAAGTTATATTCCCTGTTCCATCATGGAACAATAACCATTATTGCCACCTGTCTTCAGCCCAACAAATTTTAGTGGAAACTAAAGCTGAGAACCATTTCATGCCTACAAGAGCAGATATTGAACCTCATATTTCTGAGGCTGTTTTAGTAGCTTTGTGTTCTCCTTTAAATCCAACTGGAACTATGTTCAGCAAAGAACAATTACACGGTATTTGCGAACTTGTGGTTGAAGAAAATAAACGTCGTGAAGGTACAGGTAAAAAACCTGTTTACATCATGTACGACCAAATTTATAATCTGTTGAGTTTTGGAAATAAGGAACACTACAATCCAGTTTCATTATTCCCTGAGCTTAAAGAATACACCATTTTCGTAGATGGTATTTCGAAATGCTTAGCGGCTACGGGAGTACGTGTGGGGTGGTCATTTGGTCCAACCTATGTTATCAATAAAATGAAGTCCATTTTAGGACATGTTGGCGCTTGGGCTCCAAAAGCAGAACAAGTTGCAGTTGCTCGTTATATTGATAGCAAACCAGAGTTTGAAAACTTCTTAGTGCATATGAAAGACGAAGTAAAAGATCGATTACAAGCACTTTACGAAGGATTCAAAAAAATGAATGAAAAAGGCTTAGCTGTTGAAGCTATTGCTCCAGAAGGTGCAATTTATCTTTCTGTTAAATTCTCACTTTTAGGAAAAAAATATAAAAATCAAACTTTACAAACCACATTCGAGATTGCTTCGTTATTAATATCAGAAGCCTCGTTTGCGGTGGTACCATTTACAGCTTTCGGGAATGCACCAGGTACAGAATGGTTCAGAATTTCGGTAGGAACTTGTACTATGGAACAAATTCCTGCAATGTTAGAAGGTATCGAAAAAGTTTTATCAAATATTGAATAGAGTTACATGAACCCAAATAACTACTGTGTAATTATGGCTGGAGGGGTCGGAAGTAGATTCTGGCCTATGAGTCGACAAGAAAAGCCAAAACAATTTATCGATATACTTGGTACCGGCGAAACGCTTTTACAAAGTACTTTCCGTCGTATCAAATCTTTTTGTTTGCCAGAGAATATTATCGTAGTATCGAATGTTCGTTACAAAGATTTAATTGCAGAGCAATTACCAGAAATTCCGTTAAACAATATATTGAGTGAACCTGCTCGAAGAGATACGGCTCCTTGCGTGGCATATGCATCGTATAAAATATCATTGAGAAATCCAGATGCCGTTATTGCTGTGCTACCTAGCGACCATTTAATTATGAAAGAGGAGCAATTTACTCAAACCATGAAAGCTGCTTTTGCTTGCGCAAGCGAAGGGAATAACCTCTTAACTTTAGGAATTAAACCAACTAGACCTGATACAGGTTATGGATATATACAATTCGATGCAAATGAAACTCCTAACCAACATGGATTCGTAAAAGTGAAAACCTTTACCGAAAAACCTAACCTTGAAATGGCTACGGTTTTCATGAACTCAGGAGAATTTGCATGGAATTCAGGTATGTTTATCTGGAAAACTTCTGCTATACTTGAGGCTTTTGATAAATATCAACCAGAAATCATAAACCTTTTCAGAGAAAAACCTGAAGTATATGATACAGAGCATGAACAAGGATTTATAGATGAAATATATGCATTGTGTACTGCCATATCTATAGATTATGGAATCATGGAAAATGCCGATAATGTATATATGACTTCTGCTGATTTAGGTTGGAGCGATTTAGGAACATGGTTATCTTTGTTCGAAAATAGTAAGAAAGACAAAAACAAAAACGTTGTTATTGGAAAGAACACTATGTTATTCGACACAAAAAATAGCATAGTAAATTGTCCACAAGAACGTTTAGTTGTAGTTGGCTCAGTCGAAAACTTAATTATATCGGAATACGATAATATGTTACTCATCTGTAAAATGGATGAAGAACAAAAAATCAAACATTTCGTTAATGAAATAAGTATAGAAAAGGGCGATAAATTTTTATAAAAAACGAAGAAATGAAAAGAGTAGTTTCACTTTTAATCGTAATAGCTTGCATGAGTTTTGCAAGTGCTTGGTCACAGGTCGATACTATGATGGCAGAACCCATTATTAAGGCCAATTATTACAATAATACCGAGCTTGAATTGGCTAATGTATTTGGCTTTGCTCATGTTACTCCTAAGGTGAAGAAAAATTCTACTTCTTTTTATATTCAATATAGTCATGCGCATCATAAAGGTATTGCCGATGACGAAAGAACGGAATTATGGTATTTCATGATTCCGGCTAAACCTAAAAAATCGTTCAGTATAACTGGTGACCAAATCAAAGCCAACAAAGTGGTTTATTGCAAACTTTGCTATTGCATTGACGCTGGATGCAAACCAGCACAGGCTGATTGGGTAATTTCTGGTAAGAAAAAAGGTAAAAAATGGAACATTAAAATTACAAGTCCAGAAAACACTAATTATACATTCACTGCTACACCTGATAGTTTCGAGAATTTTCCTAAATAACACACACAATTATGACTTACAATCTAGGAGAGAACAACAGTATCTTCAATACCTACATAGCTGAATTACGCGATGTTCAAATTCAGAAAGATCCTATGCGCTTTAGAAATAACCTAAAGAGAATAGGTGAAATTATGGCTTATGAAATATCAAAAACTTTACGCTATCAAGCTAAAACTGTTGAAACTCCACTTGGTGAAACTGAAATGAATTTAGTGGAAAATGATATCGTAATTGGTACCATTTTACGCGCTGGACTTCCACTTCACGAAGGATTTTTAGCAATTTTTGATAGAGCTCAAAACCTTTTTGTTTCGGCTTATAGAAAACATCATAAAGACAATAGTTTCACTATTGAAGTTGAATATTTAAGTGGCCCTTCTTTAACTGGTAAAACCTTGATTCTTGTTGACCCTATGTTGGCAACCGGAAAATCAATGGTGCTTGCTCTTAAAGCTCTTCAAGAACAGTTAGGAAAACCTGAACATATACATATTGCAGCTGTTATTGCCTCTGAAGAAGGTTTAGATTATCTAAATGCCAGAAAAGGTAATAACGCAACTGTATGGGTTGGGGCTGTAGATCCTGAATTAAACGCTAAAGCTTATATCGTTCCAGGATTAGGAGATGCAGGCGACTTAGCATATGGAAGCAAAGTTTAATTATGGGTAAAACTATTGGATTAATTGCAGCGGGACTCTTCTGCACAGTTAAATTTGCTATTGCTTTTCCTGCTGCTATTATCAATTTTAAACTCAATTTTTGGGAAAGTATCATTTTCGGATTCGTAAGCGGTAGCTTAGGTAATGTGCTATTTATCTATGCTGGCGGATTTATTAATAGAATGATTGATAAACTCGTTCTTTACTTCCGCAAAAACAAAACCCCTAAGCCTAAAAAGATTTTTTCTAAAAAAACTAGACGATTTGTACGTATCAAAAATTCGTACGGACTATTTGGTTTGGCACTAATAACCCCAACTATCATTAGTATTCCTGTAGGAAATTTCTTAGCAACCCGATTCTTTCATAATAAAGGAAAAATTTTACTCTACATGTGTGCCTCTGTATTAGCTTGGACACTCGTAATTTCTACTGTAAAATTCCTTATTAATCCGGTTCACTAATTTATGAGCACTATACAAATTCAACATATCTTTTTCGATTTAGATAGAACTCTTTGGGATTTTGAAAAAAATTCTGGAAATACTCTGCAACACCTCTTCGAAACTCATAATTTAAAAAGTCTTGGCTTTGAAAATTTTGAACACTTCCACACAATTTATAAAGCGAAAAATGATATATGCTGGGAATTGTATAGAGAAAATCGTATGACTAAAGAAAGCATGCGTAGCAAACGTTTTAAAATGACACTACAAGAAGTAGGTTATGAAAGCAATACTTTAGCTAAAACCTTAGGAGAAGAATATGTGGCTTTAAGTCCAATCCAAACTTCATTAATCGAAGGAACCCACGAAATTCTCGATTATTTAAGCGAAAAATATCGATTACATATAATTACAAATGGATTTGAAGAAATTCAATCTATTAAACTAAAAGCTTGTAAAATAGACCACTATTTCGAACAAGTAGTGACTAGCGAAAGAGCTGGATTTAAAAAGCCTCAAGAAGGAATATTCCGCTTTGCATGTAACTTAAGTAAAGCTCGACCATTCGAATCGGTAATGATTGGCGATGATTTAGAAATAGACGCCTTAGGAGCAGAACGTTTCGGTATGACAGGCATACACTTCAACCCTGAAGCTACTGAACCCAATTTACCTAAAGAAATCTCTAAATTAGAACAGCTAAAAGCAATTTTATAATTACTCTTCAATCTCTAATTTAAAACCTACACCGTGAATATTCACAATCTTAATTTTAGGATCTAGAGATAAATATTTTCTAAGCTTAGTAATGAAAACGTCCATACTACGGCCGGTAAAATAATCGTCTTTACCCCAAACGGCATTTAGAACTAACTCACGTTCCATAACACGGTTGGCACTCATACCCAAAATACGTAGTATTTTCGCCTCTTTAGCGGTAAGCTTTTGTTGAGTACCATCAGCATAGGTAAGCATCAAATTTTTGTGGTCTAATGAGAAAGAACCAATCTGAATTACATCTGGAGTTGGCTCATCTCTCTTCTGTTTACCTGTGCGTTTTAAAACATTTTCAATTCGTAATAAGAACTCTTCGTTCTCGAAAGGTTTGGTTATATAATCATCGGCACCTAATTTTAGACCACGTACTTTATCTTCAGTAACACCACGTGCAGTTAAGAAGATTATCGGCATATCTGGTTTAGATGCTCGTATATTCTCTGCTAAAGTAAATCCATCTTTCAATGGCATCATTACGTCTAAAAGACATAAATCAAACGACATTTCATTGAATTTCTGCAGCGCAGCAACACCATCAGTGGCTAGTTTTACATCGTAGCCTTCATCTTCTAACAGGTCTTTTATTACAAAACCTAAATTGGTATCGTCTTCTGCTAGTAGGATTGATATATCTTTTTTCATTTTGGTTCAATTTAATGAGCGTAGTACAAATATGTAAAAGCCTTTTTATTTATGCAATGGTAAGAGCACAATAAATGTACTTCCTACGTTTGGTTCACTCTCTACTAATATCTTCCCTCCATGCTCTTTAACGAGCTTATAAACATAATGCAAGCCTAATCCAAAACCCTTTACATTATGAACATTTCCTGTTCCTACACGGTAGAATTTTTGGAAGATATATTTTAGCGATGCTTTAGGAATTCCAATTCCATTATCTTTAATTGCGACAGCAACAAATTTCCCGTCTTTATAAATATTAATTTGAATTTCAGGAATTTCTCTTCGGTATTTTATTCCATTTTCAATTAAATTGAAAAATACATTTTGGATATGATGCTTATCTCCTTTCACACAAAAAATTTCACTCGGATACATTACCTTTATTTCTCCATGTAATTCTTCCACTTTTAATTGAAGCATATCCACAGCATTTTCTATAACTGTAGCAATATCAAATACTTCTAATTGAAATTTAGGCTTTTCGGCATCTAAAACTGCAATTTCTAATATCTTATCTACATGGGTTTTTAATCGTTTCGACTCATCCGAAATAATAGACGCATAACGTCTAATTCGCTCAGGTTTTTCTTCAATTCCTGGTTTTAATAATGCTTCACTACTAATTGAAATAGTACTAAGCGGGGTCTTAAACTCATGAGTCATATTGTTTATGAAATCGTTTTTGATTTCACTCAATTTCTTCTGTTTTAAGATTACGAAAAGGATGTAGATAAAGTAGCCAATTATAATTAATAATCCGCCTGAAGCAAATATAATTACTTGCATTTCGGAATATAAGTATTGCTTTTTGCTTGGGAAATAAACCCCAAATTTATGGCTATCGTTTGGTAATAAATCTTGAGGGACACGCCATTCTTTGGCTATGAATTGTGAGGTTTTATTGTCTTTATGTCTAGTTACAAAACCTTGGCAAACCAAACTATCCATAAAACAATCGTAAACCACATATTCATAATCTATGTCAATATTATACTTAGCAAATTCAATATTGATAAGTGCTTGAAGATAATCGGCATTTACCGTATCGCTAATATTTACGGCAAAATATTCTGGAGTAATTTGTTGTACAGCTTCTATAGAAGATGTACTATCTCTGTTTTTCTTGTAAATTTCTTCAGCTACAGAAATTAAAGCAATATTTACTTTATCATTGAAGCGTGCATCAGCTTGAATAAAGGAACTACGCAAGATATACACCTGCATAGAAAGTAAACCTATTATACAGAATGCCGCAATTATTAGTATGAAACGGACATTTTTAGTCTTTAACATATTTCAAATTTAGGAGAAAAAGGTTGATAATTAACCTACTAACAAAATATTAAATTACTCTTTATTTTTAAAACCATTCTTTAAGAACTTCACAAACTCTTTTCGGGTGCTAGAATCGGTGAAAATACTTTTCATAACTCCCCACATAGTTGGACCTTTTGCCACTTCTTGGTCGACCTCAACCGGCGAAATTTCGCTAATATTATGAAGTTCAGAAACAGGACTGGGTGTTTCGATAATAGGAGCAGAATTATTATTTTCTTTTAATTCATCTTGAAAATCTTCATCCACCAATTTCTTCAATTTTTCAAGAGCATCGGCTTGTTCATAATTAGTTTCGGCCATTTTTTTCCAACCAGCTTGCTCTTGCAATAAACCTAAATTATTATAGGCTACACTGTCTTCTGGATCTAATTTTATAGCCATTTCATAATCGGCCATAGCCTCATTATTCATTCCAAAAACTGAACGTATATAAGCTCTACTACTATATCGATATGGATTTTTAGGGTCTAATTCAACCGCTTTATCCATAAAATATAAACTTTGATATCCATCTTTAGCATGGAAATAGGTCACACCCAATTCGCTTAAATAATCAGGATTATTGGGCTCTAATTTAATAGCTTCTTGAAGGTGTAAAATAGCTTGATTTACATTCCCCATTTGAACCGATATTATACCCATATACCAAAGCACTTCTCCCGGGAAAGGATAACTCTCTACCAATGGTTTAAATGCTTGATAAGCCTCAAGATTCTTACCCGACTTAAATAATTCGTATGCTTCTTGGAATTTAATATCGCTCGATTTCATTTTTAAATCTTAAACTATTTTACAAAGTTACCTCTTTTTCTTGGAAGCCAATCGGATTTATTACCTTTGAGCTAATGAAAAAGTATCTATATCTTATCGTAATATTAGTATTTGCTTCGTGTAATTCTAAAAAATACCGCGAAATGTATCAATACAGCGGTTATGCACAAGGTACCACTTTTACCATTACCTATGATACTAATGCAGGCGATTTACAAGCTGAAATTGACCAAATAATTAGCGATTTTGATAAATCTATGTCCCTTTGGGATACTTCTTCTCATATTTATCACATTAACAATACACTTAATGAAGTTCATGCCGACCAATACTTTACCGATGTATATGAACTTTCTGAAAAAATTCACCTTGAAACCAATGGTGCTTTTAATCCTTGTGTTTATCCTCTAATCAAATACTGGGGATTTGCCAAAGATCGATTCCACCCCGACTCTATAGCTGCTAAAAAAATCAATGTCGATTCTCTTTTAAAATACAGCAGATGGGGTATGATTGCTAAAACTGGCGAGAATACATACCAAAGAAAACATCATAGAGCCGGCATAGATTTTAATGCCATTGCTCAAGGCTATACAGTTGATGTGGTTGCACGTTTATTCGACTCGAAAAATGTAGAAAATTACATGATTGAAATTGGTGGTGAAGTAACTGCTAAAGGGGTAAATCAGCACGGTAAAGTATGGAGAATTGGTATAGACAAACCTATTAGCGACTCTACAACCCGTGTTTTACAAGCCATTGTTGAAATTGATAATTTAAGCATAGCTACTTCTGGAAGTTATCGTAAATTTTATGATAAAGATGGTCGCCGCTATAGCCATACTATAGACCCACGCACAGGAATGCCCGTAGAACACCGCCTATTAAGCGCAAGTGTTATAACCAAAGGTTGTGCCAAAGCCGACGCCTATGCAACTGCATTCATGGTAATGGGGGCCCCTAAAACCGTTGAATTTGTAAATAAACACCCTGAAATTATGGTTTACTTAATCTCTGACGGATTTAATGGAGAATATGAAGTATATATGTCGCCTGCTCTTCAAGAAAAAATTAAAAATCCAAGCGATAAATAATGAGTTTGAAAATTCTAACCATAGTTGGTACTAGACCTCAATTTATTAAAGCAGCAGCAATCTCTAGATGTATACGTAAAGAATTCTCTCATAAAATTCAAGAAAGTATACTTCATACAGGTCAACATTACGACCATAATATGAGTGCCCTCTTCTTCGAAGAACTCGATATACCTTCTCCAACTTTCCAATTACAGGTTTCTGGTTTGCATAACAGCTTACAAACGGCTAATATGCTTAAGGGAATTTCTGAAATTCTCTCTAATAACCATTTCGATATGATTTTGGTTTATGGAGATACTAACTCTACTTTGGCTGGGGCTTTGGCTGGGGCTCAACACCAAATCCCTGTTATTCACATAGAAGCGGGTTTACGTAGCTACAACAAATCTATGCCAGAAGAAGTAAACCGCATTATCACCGATCATAACTCAACCTTTCTTTTCGCACCTACTAATGAAGCCCTGCGGAATTTAAATAAAGAAGGTTTACATTATAACGAAAGTAAAAAAGTAAGTATTGATAATCCATACATCGCTTTGTGTGGCGATATTATGTACGATAATGCTTTGCATTATTCTAAGCTTTGTAATCGCGATGTATACAAAATCAAATACCCTAATCCTTTTATTTTAGCTACTGTTCACCGTAATTTCAATACCGATAATCCAAATCGTTTACAAGGAATTTTACATGGATTGAATGCTATTGCGAAAGAAAGTAATCAGGAAATTGTTCTTCCTCTACACCCAAGAACTCAAAAAGTAGCTCAAGGTTATTTGTCGAGTTTGGATTCGAATATTAGAATTATTGAACCCGTTTCTTTCTTTGAAATGCTTTACCTTGAAGCGAATTCGGATTTAATAATTACGGATAGTGGTGGTGTACAGAAAGAAGCCTATTTCTTTAAAAAGAAATGCATCATCCTCCGTCCAGAAAGCGAATGGGTCGAAATTGTTGCTCATGGAAGTGCTATACTTGCCGATGCTGATACAAACAGAATCATTGACGCTTACCTTACTTTACAAGCTAATTCATTTACTGAATATCCAGATTTTTACGGTAATGGAAAAGCTGCTGAATTAATCTTAAATTGTGTGTTAGATAATCTATGATACTAATCTATTCATACAAAATTACGCAAGCCTTAAAATACATTTCTGAAGTGTATTTTGATGAGTATGCTAAAATTACAGATGATTTAGATGAATTTGAAAAATCGACCCATTATAAAATTTGGTATAGTTATCAAGAACCAAGTCTTGGTGTCGATTTAAAACTAAAGCCACACGAATTATTACTTAGATCTAATCTATTGTCTAAAGGAATTCCCAACTTCGAATTCGAGACTTGGGAACAAACTAAATTGCCAACAAAAAATGATGTTTTTGCACTTGGCTTTTATTTAATTTCTAGGTTAGAAGA
Organism: Bacteroidia bacterium; assembly: GCA_036562365.1. Classification (GTDB taxonomy): domain Bacteria; phylum Bacteroidota; class Bacteroidia; order CAIKAF01; family CAIKAF01; genus JACVCJ01. The sequence continues at coordinate 18,070 of DATCKI010000052.1, forward strand.
ATACTTCGCAACGGGATACGACAAACACGGTAGATATAAATTTGAAGATAGTATTCTAGCAACTCAAAATATTAGAATTCCGTGGGTCGATGTTTGGAGAGATTTATTGCACAAGCAAATTCAACAAACCCACCCTCAGATTCAATTTAGCAATAAGAATTACAAGAATTTAG